>NZ_PCYU01000009.1:0-108138 GCF_002553775.1 Lactobacillus sp. UMNPBX16 | reverse complement strand
GCAAAAATATTGACACTTACGTTAAGAAAATAAAACTAGAAAAAAGGCTGGTTAGCACGTAAAATAGAAATAGAGTCAAAGTCTAGTGCAACTGCGCATAAAATAAAGCAGTATCGATGGGATGCTGCTTGTTTTGGTTAAAAAATAGAGAATATGCTTGTAGCCCTTTTCGTAAATAGCGTTAATGTTGTAAAATGGAAAGTGCATTAAGTTTATTAATGAGAAAATTGATGTATTATTGCAAAAAAGGCCGTAATGGCCCTTTTTGTTGTGAAAAAACTAAAAGAATATAGGATTGGAAATGCCAGGAATAGTAGAGCAAACATTATTAGAACAACAAAATATTGATTTAAATGAAATGGTAACAATGAATCAAATGATTGATCAATTGTTGCCTAATGCAAGTAAAGAATTACAACAAAAACTAAAGATTAAAATTTATAACTTTGTGCGTACACGTAAACAACCAAGTATTACTGTGCGAAGAAGAAAATATTTTAAGCCGGCTGTTGCTAAATTAATTATTGGTAATGTACAAGATTACGCAGATGCAATTGAACGTCGTGCTAAGGAAGCCCCAGCTAAAGAGGATGCTACTGATAAGAAGCCAGTTTCTAAATCTAAGCGGGTTAAGACAATTACTAAGCGTAAGATTTTAGCTAAAGTTATAAAGAATGATAAGATTGATAAATCTATTCAAAAGAAATTAGAAGATAAGATTGCTTCAATTGTGAAGACCAACTTTATTAAGCCAGTTAACAAGCGGGGAAGTTTTTCGGTTGAAGATGGTGAAAAAGTTATAGCTGAACTTAGTCCTTTTTATCAAAATATCAAGATTGATCAAAAGTATCGCAAGAATGCTGAAAAAGCGGCTGAAAATAAGGAAACAGAAACTAAAGAAAAGCCTGAGCAACATTCTAAGGATCAGAATGAAAGTCATGAAGGTCAATCTAAGGACTTTGAGCGTAAGAATAATCAGAAGAATAGCAATAATCGAAATAATAATCAAACGCAAAATCAACGTAAGCGACAAAATAAGCATCCTTTTGAGATCAGAAGAGAAAATAATAACCGCTCACGTAATAATCAGTCTAACCGCCGCTATAATAATCGAAATAATTATGAATTTGATGAAGCTAGCGGTTTGCGTGAACGCTACAATACAGTAATCAGAAATTACAATCAACTGGAGCAAAGATATAATGCTTTGCAAGATAAATATAATCAGGCTTTAGATGATAAAGCTAGATTGATCGAAGAAATGGGTAAGAAGAACGAAGACTTACGTCGTGTATTGATCGACGTTTTGCGAAAAATATAGTTTTTGGTAAAGAAAGAGACTAGTAGTCAATTTGAATTGATTACTAGTCTTATTTTATGTTTATGAAATATGATTTAGCTTAAAAATTAAAAAAATATGTTTAAAAAATTATTTTTGTGTAGTAATATTAAAGGACGATAAATATTTTTATTAATGATTAATGGAGGAGAAGTATGAGTTTAAAAGAGCTATTTAAAAGCAATGTGTTTCGAGCCTGCATTATTATCTTATTGTATGTTTTATACGCATTATTTGGGAGTTTTAGTGAATATTTATTTAAATATGCTCTGAATTCAATTACTGCTGGTAATTTTAATACATATGTTTATTGGCAAATAATGCAGTTTGTTTTAGCATTATTCACTTCGTTGCTTTTACCAATTACTACCGTTGTTTTCACTAGGCAGACGCAAAACTATCTGCATAAAATTCGGCAAGAAATCATGCATCATTACTATGATGAAAAAAGTGATGAAAAAGTCTCTAGTATGCAGAACCGATTAACAGCCAATTTAAAAATCTTATCAGATGATTATGCTACACCTTGGATTACTATTTTAAGTGGGATTTTAGAGATTGTGATTGCTATTGTTTTACTAGCAAGCATGAACTGGATTCTAATTTTGGTTACTGCCATTTTAGCTGTGATTACACTTTTTGCTCCTAAAATTATGGAGAAGAAAACATCAGCTGCCACAGATAAAGTAAATAAAAAGAATGAAAAGCTGTTAAATACAATTGCTCATTGGCTTGGTGGATTGCAGGAACTACGTCGTTATAGTGCATACAGTCGTTTGGTTAAGCAAATTCATCGATCAAGTAGTGATTATGTGGACGCAAGTAAGGGTAGTGCAAAATTAAGAAGTGTAAGTTATTTGATTAATGCTTTTAGCAATTCAATTGCACAAATTGGTATGAGCTTTATTGCTGGAATCATGTTTTTGCTTAATATGATTTCATTCGGTGATTTTGCAGTTGCTAGTGGTTTTGCATTTACGATTTTTTCAGCAATTTGGAATATTACTCAGTCGTTAACGCAAGTTAAGTCAACTAAGGCTTTACGCGAACAGATTACCGATTTAAGAAAGCAAGTTCCTGATGAAAATAAAGATAAAGTATCAGCCTACGGTCTTAAAGTTTCAGGCTTGTCTGTAAAATACGATCAGGGGGAAACAATTTTTTATCCTGATTTTACAATAAAAAAAGGGCAGAAAGTTTTGCTTACTGGCGATTCAGGAACAGGAAAATCAACCTTGTTTAATGTTTTGTTAGGTAAGCTAAAACCTGAATCTGGTACGGTGACCTATCTAGATGAAAATGAAACTATCATTCCTGAAGGAAAAGCTAGAATTGGCAATATGCCGCAAAATCCAGTAGTTTTTCCCGCAACGATCAAAGAGAACATTACAATGTTTAACGAAAATTTGCAGGATAAGCTTCAAGATGTTGTTCAAGCAGTTCAACTCCAATCCGACTTAGCCAAAATGCCAGATGGTGTTAATACAACAATTGATCTAAAAAGTGAAAATTTGTCTGGTGGACAACGGCAAAAAGTTGTTTTAGCGCGAACGGAAATACACGAGCAATCGTTTGTTTTAATGGATGAAGTAACTAGTGCGATCGATCAAAAAGCTACCGAAAAAATCATTGATGAATTGCTCAAAACAGATCAAACTATTTTGATGATTGCTCACAACTTTACGCCAGAATTAAAAGCAAAATTTGATCAAGAAATTAAATTAAAAAGTAAGAAAGGGGATAAAGTAAGATGAATTTGAAAGCTTTTATTAAAACCAATCCAGTTCGTTTCTGGTTAACTGCAATTGGTTGGATTATTATTCCTGCTTTATCAATTACCAATACTTACGTTGTACAAGAAGAGACGAATATCCTTTTAAGTCGTAATTGGACTAAGTTTATTTTAATCGATGTTCTTGCTTTTCTGATTATGTTAGTTGACTATGGTGTGAGTGCTTTAGTTGATTATCAGCAGCAGGCTCAGGTACAAGACTTAAATAATCAAGTTAGAGATAAAATTGTTAAGCGATATTATTATGACGGGAAAAAGCATACTGTTGCACAGATGCAAAATCGTTTGACTAATGATTTACAAATGCTTAACAATAACTACTTTATTAATGTCTTCTTATTGATTTATGGTGTGTCAACGATCGTTTTTGTTTTAATTTATCTTATTTTATTGAGTTGGCAATTATTGTTGGCTATTTGTTTGATGGTAGCTATTTCTCTTTTGCTGCCAAAGTTAACAGAAAAGCCGTTACAAAAAGCAACAGAATTAATTTCTGACAGCAATCAAAAATATTTAGATACATTAAATGATTGGTTATCTGGTCTGGATCAACTTCAACAATTTTTAGCTGGAGCTAAACTATTTTCCGTAATAGAAAAAACATCAAAAAAATTAGAAGATGCTAATGTTAAGCAAACGGCTTATATTAAACTGCTTAATGCTGTAAATGGAATTGTTTCCGCGGCTTTTGGTTTAGCATTGTTTGTGCTTGCTGGTTGGTTGGTTAAAAATCATCAAATTCCAATTGGTGCCTTATTGGTAGTCGGTAATTTTCGGTATTACTTAAATGGAGGAATTGATACACTTACTAACGGGTTAGGAGCAATGAAAGGTAGTAAAAAATTACTTGCCGAAGTTGATAAATCTGCTAGTGATATTCCGATGCAAGCTGAAAAAGATGTAGTTATGCCTAATGTAATTAAAACAAAAGATCTAGTTTTAAAGTTCCCTAATGGAGAAAAATTGACTTATCCTGATCTGGAGATTAAGCAAGGCGAAAAGATTTTATTAACTGGCGATTCTGGTGCAGGTAAGTCTACTTTGTTTAAACTAATTTTAGGTGAACTTAAGCCTAGTGCAGGTAAAGTTGTTTATGAGGATAAGGCTGGTAAGAAAATTAATCCTGATTTGAGTAAGATAGGTTATTTACCGCAAGATCCAGTAGTTTTTCCAGCATCGATTGAAGAAAATATTACGATGTTTAATGAAAAACTGAATGGAAAAGTTAAACAAGTAATAAATGAAGTGAACTTTACTGATGATATCGCTAAGTTTACTGAAGGACTAGATGAAAAGATTAATCTTGATAAGCTGAATATTTCCGGAGGTCAAAGACAAAAAATTGTATTGGCTAGAGCAAAAGTTCACAATAGTGATATTATCTTGATTGATGAGGGAACTAGTGCAATTGATCAGAAAGCTACAATGTCGATTTTGAAGAATTTATTGAAAAGCAAAACGACGATTGTTTTTATTGCCCATAACTTTAATGAAGGAATGCATCAGTTGTTTGATCGAGAGATTCATTTGGTAAAAGAATAGTTGAAGAAAGACACCGCATTTTTAGGGATGCAGTGTCTTTACTTTAGTTTGGAAAGATGGCTTTAAACCTTTTATAGTTATTTCTAGGTAACTTCAAGGCACTTGAAAACGCTTTATAATATTATGTAGAAAGACAATAAGAAGGTGAGCACAATGAAAGACAGAATTATTGGTGGAACTCCTATTAAATTAAGTCACGTCTTAATTGGCATGATTGTAGTGATTTTTCTTTCACTGTTTTTAGCAGAATTTGGTTATCAACCTTGGTGGCTATTTCTTATTGTACTAATTTTAGGCGTATTTTTAACTTTACCTACCTGTTTTAGTTCATATTGGCAAATTGATAGTAAGAATATCACATCTATCACTTATGATAGCAACGATGCACTAAAATTGCTCCAGTTACTTGGTTTGCGTAAAAAAGATAAGCAAATCATTAATTTGTCAGAGATAAAGAATGCTTCTGTTGTTTATCTTAAAAATTTGCGTCTCAGTCCTATTGATTTTGATCTCGATTATCTAGATTTAATCTTAGATCTAAATAAAGGAACGAAGGTTACCTTATCACTTGGAAGTATTGAATATCACAAACTAGATTCTATTCTAACTTTGACGAAATAATTTCAGTAAAAGAATATCAATCTAAATCTCAACATTATTATCCATATAGCAAATAAGACTTCAAGTCATGATAGGTTAGAAGCCTTATTTTGAATGATACAATCTAATTTCTATGGAAGAGATTACCAAACCAACTATGGTTCTTTTTAGCCTCTTCTTTTCGTCGTTGTTCACGATCTTCTAACATTGCCTTAGCCAGCATATCAACTGTTTGAGTTAATTGTGCTTGATTGTCTCGTTGTTGCTTATCTCTAAATGAACTACTATTTTGATACTTATTCATTAACGTATCATCATCAAGCCATTTATCAAAGTTTTCCACGTCAAGGATAAAACCGGTGCTAGTTTGTTGTGATGCAATGTGATATTTTCTAGGCAAATATTTAAAGTAACGATCAAGCATAATAGAGCCGCTGTTTTTCGCCGTTTGATCAGAGATTTTATTGAAAAGCTCTTTATTGATTTGAGCTTTTAGCCGGTCATCTTGTTTAATGAATAAGATATCGCTTCCGATTTTCGCTTGATTGATTAACATTCCCCAATCATTTCGACCAACGAATAGGGAATAATCGTAATTTTCTTCAAAATACTTGCTGACTTGGTTATACATATCAAATTTATCAAGTGCAGTTTTTAAAACATGCTTGATTGGATATAAGAAGTCTTTTTCAATCTTCTGTGCGTCTTCAACACTAACGTTAGTAAAGAATTTTGCTAATTCAACTTGACAATATTTAAAAAGATCATCATTTGCACGACTAAATAAGCTAGTTAATGCTGCATTACGTTGATCACTTTCACCTGAAAAAGTAGATTCAAAGCTTAAGTACCATAAACGACGCATAATTTCAGGCTTTAGAGAAAATTGTGATTTAATAGAGCTTTCTTGTCTATTCATCGTGAAAATGAATGCTGGTGAGGGATGAGTTAAATTACGATTGTTAGTAACTTCCTTGATGAATCTTTCAAAGTAAGTACGGGTTGTAAGCTCGGGACTGACATCATCAATCATTAATGGACTTACAGGACCATTTGTATATACATAGTCACTTAGCGTGTTGGTAATTGTCATATTGATATTACTCTTGCCAAAGGCATAATTCTTTGGATCCATCATTCCACTATCTAAGAAATTATGAGCACCAATTAATTTAGCGGCTAGTCTTTTCCCTAGGGTGGACTTACCAGTTCGACCTTGTCCGATTAGTGCTGTAGCAATAGGCACGTCCTCTCTAGATACGTTGCTTCCAGATAATTCATATAAATTGCGGATTTTCCAAAGCCATGGTGATTCATACAGAAACAACATAAAGTCACAAGCTTGCCAGCCTTCACCAACTTCTTTGTAAGTATTATATTCATGAGTGATATCACAGAAAAGCTGGAGTGCATTTTTTAATTGCGCTTCAGTTAAACCAGAAGTAATAGCTTTGGAAGGGATGTTATCCCCAATTTTAGAGGCTTGGAATAATTGACCATTGTTGTAGAACTGAACAGGAGCAGGGAAGAGATCTTCTTCTTTTTCAATTTGTGATGTACCTTCTTTTTTCTTTTTGTTTTGACGAATAATGTGCTGAGTCAAACTATATAAATCTTGTCCAATTGTATCTAACTTACGTCTTTTATTGCCACCTTCACCAAATAAAGTAACTGTTTGGGAAGCAACAAGTTTTTCTTTTTCAGATAATTTCTTTAATTCATCATCTTTGCTGTAATGGTCACGATACTTTTTGATCTCTTCAGCTGGAAGAATGATGATGTCTTTACCAGTTGAATTAGGACTATTTTTAATTTCTAGAGAAGAATCCTGCATCACATGAATGCGTAGCTCTTCTTTATCTTTGTCTTTTAAATAACCAGATAATTTTTTAGCATCAATGTATGTTGCAGCTTGATCAAGGTTATCCTGAAACATTTGTTGGTAGCAATTGAACAATGGATCAGAAGTATTGCCGTAGTCCCAAACTAATTGCTCCATATTTTTATTAACAGCCGCATCGGTAAGATTCATTGAACCCGAAAAGACGGAGTACTTGCTTTGATTTCTCATTAAATAAAGCTTAGTGTGAATCAAATTCTGTTTGGTGAAGAAAAGTTGTAAACTACCATCTAAAATGCGTTTAGTGAAGGTACTATCTTGGTGCTCGTAACTATATTCAATCAAATCACGACGCTTATTTAAAATTTGGTCAATTCTTTTGCCAATTGAATTTGATCCATTATCAGTTAGTCCAAGAATTAGTGTGATCTGGTCAAAACGTGGTAGAAGATTTTTCTCAATAAATTTAATGTTGGAAACAAAGGAAATACCTTTAAACTCAGAGAATTTATTTGATTCTCTTTGAAAATCAACTAATTGCCAAAAATCGGCATTGGAAATTAATTTTTGATCAGTATGATTGAGTATTTCTAATCCCATATGAAATCCTTTCGTGAGTATACAAATATTTGCTTTTAGTGTATCGTGAAAAATTGAATTAGAGCAAGGAAAAATTAAATTATCATTGAATTTATAAATTGGATTAAGTAAAATTTGATTCAAATAACGGTAGTAAAAAAATATATAATATGTTATTGCTTGGGGACAATTATGACAACAGTATATTTTGTAAGACATGCTCAACCTGATTTATCAGTTCATGATGATTTAACACGTCCTTTGACAGAAAAGGGGTTGCAAGATAGAAAAAAAGTAACTGATTACTTTAGAGATAAACACATCGACCAAGCTTTTTCTAGTCCATTCAAGCGTGCAATTGATACAATTCAACCAGTTATAGACGAGAAGGAACTAACATTATCATCTATTTCTGACTTTAGAGAAAGAAAAATTGGTGATGAGTGGATTTCTAATTTTCATGAATATTGTAAAAGACAGTGGGAAGATTTTGATTATAAGCTAAAAAATGGCGAATCTTTAAAAGAGACGCAGAAGAGAAATGTTGCAGCTTTGAAGCTAGTTTTGTCCAAATATCAAGATCAAACTATGATTATTGGTGGACATGGTACAGCAATTGGATCAGTAATTAATTACTATGATCCAAACTTTAAATATGAAGCCTTTGCTATGATCCAGCCAAAGAACCCATTTATTGTGAAAATGAACTTTGATGGAGAAAAATATTTGGAGTATAAAGTAGTTACTTTTTAGTAAAAAGATAATCTCATAAAGTAAAAATGGTAAATCAAGGTACTAATAACCAGATTTACCATTTTTTTATTTGTTATATTATAGCTTATGTTAAATTTTATCCTGAGCAATGAAATTATCATAAATGGTTTTGATAACTACTTCTTCATCTTGCCGTCTGGTACCAATCATAATTGAGATTTGGGATGCACCCTGGTTAATCATTTGAATGGAGATGTTCTTTTTACCAAGAGGGTAAAGCAGGCTAGCACATAAAGTCAGCTTGTCCTTCATCCCTTCACCTACCACCATTGTGATCGCATAATCATCAATCCACTGCATTTGATCAGGATTTAGACTAGTTTGAATTTCATTACAGATAACATCAATTAACTGATCAGTTAGGACATCTTTTTTGAAAATAATGGTAATATCATCAATTCCAGATGGCATATGTTCATATGAAACGTGATGTTTTTGCAAAATTTCCATTAACTTCAAGGTGAAACCAGCACCTTTATTTAACATATATTTTCTTAAATAAAGGGCCGCGAAGTTTTTGCCTCCGGCAATACCTGTGATTGTGTGTTTAGGTATAAAGCCGTCCTCTGGTACGATCATTGTCCCAGGTTTTTCTGGAGCATTAGTATTTTTAACATTGACAGGAATTTCGCCTTGAATAGCAGGAATTAAGGCTTCATCGTGAAAGACGGAAAATCCCGCATAAGATAGTTCCCGCATTTCTTGATAAGTCATTCTTTTAATTGGCTTGGGCTGATCAACGATATGGGGATTGGCTGAAAAAATAGCATCGACATCGGTGAAGTTTTCATAAAGATCAGCGTTTAACCCCCTAGCTAGAATAGCACCGGTAATGTCAGAACCACCGCGAGAAAAAGTAGCAATATGTCCTGATGGTGTAATGCCATAGAAGCCAGGAAAAATGATCTTTTCATCTTTTGCAGCCTTAATTCTTTTTAAGTTCACATAAGTTTCAGGATTGACTTCAGCATTATTAGAAGTGCCAGTGACAATTAAACCTACATCTTTTGGCTCTAAAAATCGTGCTTTAATTCCTTGATGATTTAAAATTTTAGCAATCAAAATTGCATTAAGACGTTCTCCGTGTGCTTTAAAGGTTGCCATGCGGTAGTCATTATTAGGGTAACTTAGCTTCGGCAATGTAAGTAGAAGCTGCTTAATATCCTCTAATTCTGCTTCAGGCAGCTCAAAATATTGGGCAATTAATTCATAACGCTTAAAAATACGGGTAGCGATGTCTTGATAATTATTACTCCTCAAGCTCATATATGCGTAAGTGATCATTAGATCGGTTACTTTAATATCATCCTCAGTTCTTTTGCCCGGTGCTGAGACTACAACGACTTGTCTTTCGGGATCGGCATTAATAATACTTAGGGCCTTATCTACGCTATTACCTGAGGCTAGGGAAGAACCTCCAAATTTAACAACTTTCATATCTATTTTTCCTTAACTATTATTTCAAATCTAAAATTGAACTGATTTCTTTTTCCATATCATTTGGTTCAATAATTTTTTCGGTCTTGGGTTCACGATCAAAAAGGGCACGCACACCGATTGATAATTGACCGCCTAATTCATCATGCAATTCTTTAATTGCACCGACGCCAGTTTGCATACTAGGACCACCAGTGATGGCTTCATACACCGTTTCTGGGAACTTATATGGACTGGCTGTTGAAACAATGACCATTGGGGTTTGATCGCCGGTCTTCTTTTGATATTGATTTGCTACAAAAGAGCCAACAGCAGTATGTGGATCAATTACATAGCGGTCATAATTGTAGACCCGTTTGATTTCTGATTTAACCTCTTCTTCTGTTGCAAAACCAGCTGCAAAATTTTTTTGTAATTTAGTGAAAACTTCACCGCTAACTTGATAATGACCGCGTTGAGTCAATTGATTCATTAAACTAGCGACTTCATAGTTATTTTCGTCATAAAGGTCAAATAAAAGTCGTTCCAAATTGCTGGAAACTAGGATATCCATTGCTGGTGCATTGGTTAAATGGAACTTACGTCGCTTATCGTAGACACCATTATTAAAGAAATCAGTCAATACATTGTTTTCATTAGATGCACAAATCAACTTTTTAATAGGCAAACCTAATTTCTTAGCATAATATCCAGCTAGGATGTCACCAAAGTTACCTGTTGGCACAGCAAAGTTAACTTCGTCTCCTAGTTTAATTTCTTGTCTGCGTACTAATTGTCCATAGGTGTAGAGGTAGTAAGAAATTTGCGGAACCAGACGACCAATATTCATCGAATTAGCTGAAGAAAATTGATAGCCATTAGCATTAAGTCGGTTTTTGAAAGAATCATCGTTGAAGATTTTTTTAACTTCAGTTTGAGCATCGTCAAAGTTACCTTTGATTGCAATTGCACGCAAATTGTTGCCGCGTTGGCTGAGCATTTGCTTAAGTTGAACAGGACTAACGCCACCTTCAGGATAAAAGACTATGACATCGGTACCCTTTTGATTAGCAAAGCCACGCATTGATGCCGTACCAGTATCGCCAGAAGTAGCGGTTAAAATAATAATATCTTTAGCAATCTTTTCAATTTGAACAGCTCTGGTCATTAATTGTGGCAACATTTGCAAAGCTATATCTTTGAAGGCAAGGGTAGGACCGTGAAAAAGCTCCATGTAAAAACGGTTATCGTGCTTTTCGATTGGAACAATGCTGCGATCATCCCATTGTTCACTATAAGCGCTTTGAACTGCAGTGGTGATTTGCTCCTTAGTAAAGTCATCAAAGAATAAGCTAATAACCATGGCAGCGATTTGCTTGTAGGAAAGTTTGAATAAATCTTCTAACTTAAAATTAGCTTGAGGAAAGGCAACAGGCACGTAAAGCCCACCGTCTTGAGCTAAGCCTTGAATAATTGCTTGAGGTGCAGTTAAAGTGTTTTCTTTTGAACCTCTAGTACTACGATATTGCATAAACAATCTTCCTATCTTGTGAAATATTAATATTATAACTATTGTACCTTGATTAGCAGCTATGATACAATCGTAAAAATAAGAAAATCATTAAAAAGAGGATAAGATCAAATGGCCATCAAAATTGCATTGCTTGGATTAGGAACAGTTGGTTCAGGTGTTTTAAAAATAATTAAAAATAATAAAAAGAAGATTAGACAAACAAGTGGTGAAGAAATCATCATTGAAAAAGCTCTAGTACGTAATCCAGAAAAACATCGTAATTTAGCTAACGAAGTGATGCTAACTACAGATTTCGATTCGATTTTGCAAGATCCCGAAATTAAAATTGTAGTTGAATTAATAGGTGGGCTTCATCCTGCTAAGGAATATATTACTGCAGCAATCAATGCTGGAAAAAATGTAGTTACGGCCAATAAAGACTTAATGGCAACTTTTGGTTCAGAATTGATTAATTTAGCTGCAAGTAAAAAGTGTGATTTAATGTATGATGCTAGCGTTGCAGGCGGGATCCCTATTTTGCGGACCTTGGCTACCTCTTATTCCAGTGACATTATTTCCGAAATTCAAGGAATTATTAATGGTACGACGAATTATATTTTGTCACAAATGGGGGAAAAGGGACTAAGCTACGAGGAAGCGCTGAAAAATGCTCAAGAGCTGGGCTTTGCGGAGGCTGATCCCACTAACGATGTTACAGGTAAGGATGCAGCATACAAGATTGTAATTTTAAGCAAGTTTGCTTTTGGTACTAAGATTAGTATTGATGATTTTACTATTCAAGGGATTAATAATCTAAAGGATTTTGACATTAAACAGGCTCAGAAGTTAGGCTATGTCATTAAGCTGACTGGGATTGCCAAAAATATTAATGGTAAATTATTTGTAGAAGTTGCTCCATGTTTGTTGCCAGAAAATGCGATTATGGCGCATATTAAAAATGAACTAAATGCTTTACAAATTAAGAGCCAAAGCCTAGGAACAGCAGTATTCACAGGCCCTGGTGCGGGTAGCTCTGCAACGGCTAATTCAGTCATGAGTGATGTGATTACTGAAATAAAAAACGTAGTGAAAAAGACCACCGGTCAGCCATTTAGTAATTTCTCCCATGTTATGCAATTAACAAGTTCGGAGGATGTGAAGTATTCCTATTATTTATCTTTCGAAGCAGAAGAGACCTTGTTTGATTTGAGTAAATTACTCTCTGATTTGGAAATTCCGGTTCGTGAGATTAAACAAGTACAATCAAGAATTGTAGTTGTAACCGAAAATATTAGTCGACAACAGCTCCAAGATTTAGCAATTCAAGATCAATATTTAAAAGCTAGCTATAAGATTTTACAGTAAAGGAAGGGAGAAAAAATGATTATTAAAGCACCAGCTTCAACGGCAAATTTGGGCCCTGGCTTTGATTCACTTGGCATGGCTGTTTCACTTTATTTGGAAGTAGAAGTTTTAAGCTTAGCCGATCGCTTTCAGGTGGATCATGTGATGAAAGGAATTCCACATGATGAGAATAATTTAATTGTTAAGACTGCACTAACAGTTTATCCAGGTTTACAACCGCTTCATTTACGCGTCAAAAGCAATATTCCGTTGGCTCATGGTTTAGGCAGCAGTTCAAGTGCTATTGCTGCCGGAATTGAATTGGCTAATCAAATTGGTAAGCTGGGACTATCAGATGAAGAAAAGGTTCAATTAGGAGCTAAAATCGAGGGACATCCTGATAATATTGCACCGACTATTTTGGGCGGCTTGGTTGTTGGGGCTGAAGTTAACCATCATTTTGATGCAGTTGAAGCACCACTTCCTCCATATGCGTTGGTGGCTTATGTACCCGATTATAATTTGGAAACTAAGACAGCTAGAGCAGTTTTGCCTAAAGAATTAGCTTTTGGCGTAGCTACGCATGGCTCAGCAGTTGCTAATACTTTAATTGCTAGTTTGTTTGCTCAAGACTACCCTAAAGCAGGAGAATTAATGGAACAAGATGTATTCCATGAAGTTTACCGAGAAAAACTAGTGCCAGAACTTGTAAAAGTGCGGGAGGTAGCTCATTCAAAACATGCCTTGGCAACTTATTTGAGCGGCGCAGGTTCAACTATTATGACGTGGATTGAAGATAAACATGTAGCTGGATTTTTGTCGGGCTTACGTAAACATGATTTAAAAGATGAGACATTGATCTTACATCCTGATGAACAAGGTGTCCAAGTTATCCAATAAAAAAGACTGACCAAACGGTCAGTTTTTTAGTCATCAAAGGTTGCGGCAAAACTATCACCATCAACTAGCATTCTTTTAGCATTGACAGCATACCAATAAGGAATAACCTCAGTGCCATTTTCTTGCTCGAATTCGCAGTCGGCCATTTTTAAAATTTGATCTAAATTTTTAGCACTGACGTTAGGGTAGAGCTTCAGCAAAGCTTCTTGAGTAATGCCACTTTGCGTAAAGCCACTAGCGGGATAGTTGGCAGAAAAAATATCAGAAAAATCATCTAAGTCATATCTAGGCTTAAATTCTTCATCAAAGTATTTGATTTCGATGTTTTCAATTTCCATAAAGGCACCAAGCTGTTTTGCCATGTAAGGGAACTTATTAGCTAGTTGTTCAACAGTAAACCCATTATTTGCTTTAGCTTGTGCATTTGGATGCAATTTAAGCCAAGCTTCACGTATATTATGACTATCTTTTCTTTCAGTAAGAAGGTCTTTGACTTTTTGAATAGCTGCATTGTGTCTGTTCAAGGCTTTTTGCCAGTCTAGTCGATTAGGATATAGTTGTCTATAGCGTACAGACAAAGGATGGTTGATTGCGTTGTAGATAAAATTCAGCTTGTCAGTGGTATAAGAGGTTAGCTCATCGTCACGCCACATTAATTCATAGTAAGAACTCATGGAAAGACCCCTTTCTATCTGGTTAGACTAATTAATAATTTAACTGAATAGTATCATTTTTGGCTCCATTTAACAAAAGTGATAAAAATGTCTATTTAGATTGGTCAGAAGCAAAACTTTTGTTAAAATTAATGTGTTTATTATTAGTATTCGCTCAAAGGACTTGACAAACTATGGATCAACTTGATAAGTTCAATCGACGCTACAATTTTCTTTCAAAATTGTCAGCTGCCTTCTTTTATTCAATTGCGGTTGCAGTTGCCCTGAACTTTTTTTGGACGCCGGGACATATGTACTCGTCAGGAATCACGGGTTTTGCGCAATTAATTAATACTGTAAGTGAAAGATATCTACCGTTTACATTATCAACATCAATGATGTACTTTCTTTTGAACTTTCCTTTATTTATATTGGCTTGGTTCAAGATAGGACATAAATTTACTTTCTTCACCATCGTTGCTGTTGTTCTAGGTTCTATCATGATGCACGCTATTCAACTTTGGCAGATGCACCTGGATCCACTGGTTTGTGCGATTTTTGGTGCTTCGATCAACGGTGTTGGAACTGGGATGGCATTAAAGAACGGTATTTCAACTGGTGGACTGGACATTATTGGTATTGTAATTAGGCAAAAAACGGGCATTAGTTACGGAAAATTTAATATTTTTATTAATTTGATTATTATCGCTGCTGCGGGATACATGTTTGGTTGGACACGTGCTCTTTATTCCGCTTTAACTATTTTTATTAATGGGCGAGTAATCGATGCGGTTTACACCCAACACCAGAAGATGCAAGTAATGATTGTTACTCAGCACCCACAGCATATTATCGATGGAATTCAGAATCGAATGCATCGTGGAATCACTATTTTGCACGATGCTGAAGGTGCATATAGTCATATTGAAAAGACAGTTTTGATTACCATTATTGATCGATATGATATGTATGATATTCGCCAAATCGTGCAAGGAGCAGATCCGTATGCTTTCATGAGTGTTAGTGAAGTTGAAAAAGTATATGGCCGCTTCAAGGAGCAAGAAATCGTTTAATGGATAGCCCTTAAACCTTGATATATAAGGATTTATAAATGAAATTTGAATCCTAGGGGCACTTTGGGAGCAAAACTATTCAAAAAGAAGCAGAAATGCTTCTTTTTTATTTGGAGTGGCTTTTTGTAATTATGGCTTTATTATTGGTCTTTGTTAAAAGTGATTAAAAATGATATTATTTCGATTGAGCGATGCTGATATATTGTGGATCATTTAGTATTCTCCACGTATGTGGAGGTCATCCCAGTTTAGGTACCATTTTTTGACGATCAAAATCGTATTCTCCACGAGTGTGGAGGTGATCCTGACAAGGTTGACCAAGCCGTTAAGACCATGCAAGTATTCTCCACGAGTGTGGAGGTGATCCTTAAAATAATTAAGGAGGGAACTCCAAATATCGGTATTCTCCACGAGTGTGGAGGTGATCCCAATTTCTTCCTTCGACATGTCCTTAAGAGCATGTATTCTCCACACATGTGGAGGTGATCCTGACAGCTCTGCTGTAGTGATCGAATCAGACAAGTATTCTCCACACATGTGGAGGTGATCCTCCGACGGGGTACCCCGCGGCTGTCCATCATCGTATTCTCCACACATGTGGAGGCTAAATAGCTGCTCTGAAAAATATGTTCTATAGAGTGACTGTTTTTGTATATTATTTAAAAATATTGTTGATGGTGCACGGAGATTGCGTTCACTTATATAGTGAAAAGATGCTAAGAAATCTAAAATAGAATCGAGATGAATTGGTAATCTGGTAATCGTAAGAAGGACTTAGCTACTAATCGTTGTATTCAATTTTGATAACAAATTAGTTAAAGAGCAAAAAATATGAAGAATTATAAATTTAATAAGTTTATGTAAAAACAGTGTCATTAAGTTAGGCTATTGATTTTGGTGAAAAAACAATTAAAGCATCATTTGGCTTTAGACGGCCAGATTGATGCCTTTTTGGCATATTTTTCTAAATATCATTCGCGTTACACGTAAAAGCGTGTGTTGTATATAGTGAAAGGAGGCTAAGAGAATCGGAGCTAAGAGGTGACAAATATGCCGAAAGCCCAATTGCAAAGTGCAAAATAAAAAACCACAAATCAAAGTTTACTTCAAGTTAAACCTTTGGATCCTGGTTTTTGAAATTTCCATTAATTTGGAATGAATAATTGAAGAGGGGGACCGGAACTCCCTTCCTTTTCTATATTTTCATTTTAGTAAATTGAAAGTATTTTTACAAATGAAAAATATAAAATTAACTCATACTGGCAAAAATACTAAATGGTCATTAAAGTTCTATCCTAAAAGAGCTTTGTTAACTGGTGTTTTGATTGTGATTGCTATAGCATTATGGAAAGTGATTTTTAATGGCTAAATATACAGAAGTAAATAAAAAGTGGAATGATAAAAATGAGGCCTGTAAGCTTTACATTAATAAGAGGTCAACGACGAAAAACTTTATTTTAAATCTTGCTATCGAAGATGATTTAGAACAGATTGAAAAGTATATTGAAGAAAGACACAATAATTTGTAAAGAAATAAAATGGGATGCATCAGGTAATAAAAAGTGCATCTCATTTTTATTTGTATATAATACTAGTTAACTTAAAAAAACAATAAAATTCAAATAAAATGGAGGTATTTCAAAGAATGACAGAGAATAATAAACAAGCCGAAGGCACTGATACCAAGGCAAAAACCAATTACGACACAGCAATCTTCGCTGGCGGTTGTTTTTGGTGCATGGTCGAACCTTTCGATACAGTTGACGGAGTAGAAAAAGTAGTTTCTGGTTATACTGGTGGTCATGTTGCTAATCCAACATATGAGCAAGTCTGTTCAGGTACGACTGGCCATACTGAAGCTGTTGAGATTACCTTTGATCCAGCAAAAATATCGTATGATCAATTGCTAAACTATTATTGGCAAGTAACTGATCCAACAGATGCGATGGGGCAATTCCAAGACCGTGGTGATAATTATCGACCAGTAATTTTTTATAATTCACCTGCTCAAAAAGAAGCAGCTGAAAAATCTAAGCAAAGATTACAAGCTAGTGGCAGATTTGATAAACCAATCGTAACTAAAATTGAACCAGCTAAGCCATTTTATCCAGCTGAGGAATATCACCAAGATTTTTATAAAAAAGATCCACTTAGATATGCAATGGAAGAAGCTGGTGGAAGAGCTAAGTTTATCAAGGAACATTGGGATTAATAAAAAGCAGATCATAACTGTTATAAGCTGTGACCTGCTTTTTTACTTTCAATATTTTAGATTATGTTAACTATTTCTTTAAGTTGCTTTTGATAACCTCGATTGGATTGAGCCAAGTTCCGTTGTTAACGTTCCAATTCTTACATGGAAAACCATATTTGTTTATGTAATCTTTATTTGTTTGAGTAACGCCAAGGTGTAAGTGTGAGCCAGTTAGCTTACCGATCTTTTGACCTAATTTAATCTTTTGACCAGTCTTAACATAAATGTCTTTTTTCTTATTAAAGCCTTCTTGGTAAACTTCAACGTAATTATCAGGACTAATAACCCAGATGAACCAGCCAAGGCCGTTGCCATAAGCAACCTTTTTAACAGTACCTTGATGAATTGCATATACGTTAGAATGCCCAACTTCTGAAAAACCAAAATCCCAACCATCATGGAAGTAGGAAGGGGGTGTAGTAGAACGCATATAGTTAGTTATGCCAAAAGTTTGTGCATTATACATTGGACGAACACCATTTTTCTTGTTGGCTTTAAACGGATAAGCCCACTTGAGATTCTTGGGTTGAACTTCAGTTGTATTTTGTGAGTCATCAAGCGTATCAGCAGAAGCAGTGGTAGTTGATAAACCAACGCTTGAAGTTAATAATGCAGTACCTAACAAAGAAATTATTAATTTACGAAATTTCATTATAAAAACAAACCAGATAAGATCTGATTTTGTCTCCTCTCTTAATTCACCTAAGCTATTGTAGCTCAGCAGTTTTACGAGAAAGTTACAATTAAATTTCGATTAATAACAAAAAGTTAGTATGAGTATATGTGAATATGCTTTTGATTAGGCTAGTTAAAAGCGGATGATAAAGCAGTGTCATGGCTAAAGTGTTTGGGTGAAATTCTTAATTGTGAGTAAGAAAGATTGGCAGACAAATAATATTTTTGTTTATTTGTTTAGGAGGAATCATAGCAGAATGATATTATGATTCCTCTTTTTATTTGAATATTATGTCCAGCAGATATTGTCTATTTAATAAAAATCGATATACTTGGTAGTAGGATCAAAGTGATGAAAAAATGGTGTTTGCGTATTTTCATTTGGCGCTATAAAGGGATTTGTTTACTGTATTCTCCACGTATGTGGAGGTGATCCCATACGGGATTCCTCTTTTCCATTTATCTTTAGGTATTCTCCACGTATGTGGAGGTGATCCGTAAAACCACGTGCGCCAGATAAGCCAGCTATTGTATTCTCCACGTATGTGGAGGTGATCCCTAGACGTTTCTTGCATAGATCTAAAAAATCGTGTATTCTCCACGTATGTGGAGGTGATCCTTAACAGGTGGTGCGTCTTATTTTTGGAAAGAAGTATTCTCCACGTATGTGGAGGTGATCCTAAAATAGACGTTAACCTAGTCCCAAACATTTGGTATTCTCCACGTATGTGGAGGTGATCCTAAGACAGTTATCACAAAAGCATCTTCTTATTAGTATTCTCCACGTATGTGGAGGTGATCCTATTTTGGGATTTAGCTTTACATTTTCCATATAGTATTCTCCACGTATGTGGAGGTGATCCTCTTCGCCAGCATAAACGTTTAATCCTAGTCCGGTATTCTCCACGTATGTGGAGGTGATCCCATAGCGCCTTACTCGACCAGTATTGGTCAAAGGTATTCTCCACGTATGTGGAGGTGATCCTCACTCATTTTTTGTTGTTGATAAATCATGAGTAGTATTCTCCACGTATGTGGAGGTGATCCCTTTCTGAGTTCCACAGTGTCGTAATTATCATAGTATTCTCCACGTATGTGGAGGTGATCCTGTCCTAAGCCGTTTGCTCTGGTGTCTTCTGCAGTATTCTCCACGTATGTGGAGGTGATCCCATCTGGGTCGATTCAATCGGCTTAGTAGCAGGGTATTCTCCACGTATGTGGAGGTGATCCTGTTGGTGCTGTTCGTGCTGGTAAAACTTACATGTATTCTCCACGTATGTGGAGGTGATCCTATCCGTCATGACAAGCTTATGGAAGAAATAGTGTATTCTCCACGTATGTGGAGGTGATCCCACGCCAAAGCAACAAGAGCAACCAACGCAACAGTATTCTCCACGTATGTGGAGGTGATCCTTTGGGTGCTATTAATGTAAACCCAGAAAATAGGTATTCTCCACGTATGTGGAGGTGATCCCATAACGCCTTACTCGACCAGTATTGGTCAAAGGTATTCTCCACGTATGTGGAGGTGATCCCCACTTTGACCTTTAGAAAGCCCTGCGGCTAACGTATTCTCCACGTATGTGGAGGTGATCCCATACATTGCGTTGGCTCTATGAATGTCTCCAAGTATTCTCCACGTATGTGGAGGTGATCCCCACAACCAGTCCAACCAGAAACTAAAAAATTTGTATTCTCCACGTATGTGGAGGTGATCCTCAGCACTTAGTAGTATTATCTGACTTTGCAAGGTATTCTCCACGTATGTGGAGGTGATCCTGTCCCAGCACTTAATTTTAATCAAACACTTACGTATTCTCCACGTATGTGGAGGTGATCCTATTTATTTATGGGATTAATTTAAAGAATTGTTGTATTCTCCACGTATGTGGAGGTGATCCTATCTTTCTTTTGTTTTTTAGTTACGTGTGTGTAGTATTCTCCACACATGTGGAGGTGATCCTTGTTGCCAAGCAAACGTCAGCAGATTTTCAATGTATTCTCCACACATGTGGAGGTGATCCCAATCTAGTTTATGATACAATAAACACAGATATGTATTCTCCACACATGTTGAGAGTGTTACTGTCCTTGAGCGCACAGATAAATAGCCTGTAAACGCCGGTATGCCAGTATTTTTGATAGATGAAAAGTGTACTAATTCCTCTTTTGGTGATTGGAATTAGTACACTTTTTGCTTGTTGAGCTAGAGGGTCGAGTGGATAACGTGCTGGATTTTTAGGTTGTATAGATAAGTGTCCGTTTTGGGGAGTTGAGTTGGTTAAGTTGATGAGAGAAGCAGTAATGGTTGATATGACGATAAGATAATGGATGTTAATTATTAAAGATATTTATAATCAAAGATTTAATCAATTTTTGTAAAATGCTTTTATGCTAGATTTATATCGCAATAATCAAATGGAAGGATTAGAAATATGGTTGACTATATTGCAAAAATTAAACCAATAAATGCGGATAAAATTGAAACACAGGCGCATGGAATAGCAACATTCAGTGAAAATGGTAATAGCCTTCATATTCATGTGGAAATGTTTGATACGCCTGCCAATATTAAACATTGGGAACATTTCCATGGATTTCCAGATGGGAAACAAGCTCATGTTCCGACGCTAATGCAGGACGTGAATCATGATGGCTTTATTGATTTACTTGAAACAAAGGCAGTATCTGGGACAACGATGGTTCCTTTTGATGATGCACCACAAGAAATGAACATTCCCCATGATGGCTACCCAGTTGCAGATAAATACGGTCATTATGAATATGATAAGGATGTCCCATTAAAAGATTTACAAGCAAAATTTAAGCAAGCATTTGGTAGTGACGATCTTCAATTGGATAAACGAGTAGTTTATGTTCACGGCGTACCAGCGGATCTTAAATTACCATCTAGCGTTGCCGGTAATGTTATGAGTTATGATGCACATACAACTTTGCCAATTGCTGCTGGAGAGATTAAATTGGCACATTAATTTTTATAGAACTGAAATTTGAAAGCTAGAGTCTATGCTTTTTGCATGGTTTCTAGTCTTTTTTGTATATTCTCTCTTTTATTAAACGAAATTTACACGATAAAACTGTGATTTTTTGCTTAAAAGATAAATATAAAAAGACACTAGTATCTTGATAACAGTCAAGTCACCTAAATTGTTTTTTACCTATAATGTGTAGTGTCAAGAAAGGAAGAGATGAAAAATGATTAAGTTACAACAATTTTTTATGAGGTACAAAAAGCAGCTTTTGCTTGTTAATACTATTCTGCTGTTGCTTGCTGAAGGATCTAAATGGCTATTGCAAATGAATTTACCATACCAGGCTTTAATGCTTATCGTGGGGATTGTCGGAGTGCTTCCAATTGCTTTGACGGCTATTTCATCTTTAAGGGTTAAATTAATTCCTATTGATGTTTTAGTATCGCTGGCGGTAATCGGTGCCTTCATTATTGGTGAATTTAATGAAGCAGCCATTGTTACTTGGCTATTCATGTTAGGAGATGTACTGGAAGAATTAACCCTAAAGAAAACGCGGTCAGCCGTTGCTGATTTAACCAAAATGGCACCACAGACTGCGTTAGTTGTTCAAGATGATGGCTCAACTGAGAAAGAAGACGTCGATTTCATTGATCCTGGTGAGAAGATTTTAGTTAAAACTGGTGATCAGGTTCCAGTCGATGGCAAGGTTATTTCAGGTTCTGGCTATCTTAATGAAGCCAGTGTTAACGGTGAATCTAAATTAGTTAATAAAAAAGCCGGTAATGAAGTATATGCAGGAACTATCCTTGAAAACGGTACATTGACTGTCGAAACTACCGCAGTCGGTGAAGATACGACTTTCGGTAAAATTATTGAAATGGTTGAAGAAGCACAAGATACAAAGTCACATACAGAAAAGTTAATTAACCGGTTTTCCAAATATTACACTCCTGCCGTACTTGTAATTGCGATTGCTGTGGGCCTAATTACTAAAGATCTTAAGTTAGCTATTACGGTCATGGTGCTGGGCTGCCCAGGTGCTTTAGTTATTGGTGTGCCAGTATCTACAGTTGCTGGTATCGGTAATGGTGCTAAAAATGGCATTATGTTTAAAGGGTCGCAAGTAATGGATCAAACTCACCGGATTGATGAAATTGCTTTTGATAAAACCGGCACTTTGACTGTTGGACATCCAGAAGTTAGTGCAATTGAGGTATTAAATGGGCCCAAAGATGAAATTATTAAATTAGCTGCTCAAATTGAGCGTCAAAGTAACCACCCCTTAGCTCAGGCAATTGCCAAATTAAATAAACAAAAGCCAGCTTCAATTAAAGTGGAAACTGTTAAGGGTAAGGGAATCATCGCCACTTTAAATAATCAAAAATATTATTTAGGTAACCAAGACTTAATTGTTGAAAATACCCGTACCAATGCAAAATTAGATAAGACAATTAATCATTTGAGTCAATTAGGTACTTCAATTGTCGCTTTTGCTAATGAAGACCAAAGTCAATTAGCTGTTTTTGGCATTAAAGATCAATTGCGCCCAGAAGCTAATGATGCTTTAACCCGCTTAAAAGAATTAGGGGTTAAAAAGTTAGTTATGCTTTCTGGGGACAATCAAGAAACTGCTGAACGAATTGCGGCGAAGTTGCCAATCGATGAAGTTCATGGTCAAATGTTGCCACAAGACAAGGCTGCTTTTGTTAAAAAAGAAAGAGCCAAGGGACACCATATTGCTTTTATTGGTGATGGGATCAATGATAGTCCGGCCTTAGCTAATGCTAATGTTGCAATTGCCGTTGGTAGTGGGACGGATGTTGCCATTGAAGTTTCAGACATAGTTTTAGTTAAAAATGACTTGCGGAAGATCGCTTATGCCCTTGGCTTATCCAAGAAGACAATTTTGAACATGAATGAAAATATTGTGATGGCTTTACTGACAGTCTTATTGTTGTTCATCGGTTTGTTTGCGGGTTATGTTGAAATGGCAAGTGGGATGTTTATTCATGAATTTAGTATTTTAATTGTTATCTTGAACGGGATGAGATTAATCAAATTCCAGCAAAAAAATTGACGATCATCAAGTTTATAATCAACAAAACAAAGTAGCATTAGATATGTAAATTAATAAGGAAGGGTGAATTTAATCATGAAAAAAGTAATGATGAAATTATCTGGTATGACCTGTCCTTCATGCTTAAGCAAAATTGAAAGGGCGGTTGGTAGTTTGGATGGAACCGACCAAATAAAAGTTTTATTCAATGCAGGAAAGCTAAAATTTACGCTGGATCCTGATAAGACTAAAACTGTTGACGTCAAGACAGCTATTGAAAAAATGGGTTATGAAGTACAAGGAATCAAGGAAAAGGAGCTTAACTGATGAATGCAGAAGAAAAATACCAGGCGGAATTGAAGAAAAGCGACCTTGATCACCATCAGCCAACTGCAGCTGCCATGACTGGTCACATTATTTCTAACTTGTTAATCCATTCTTTAAAGATTAACCAAGCTAACTTATTTGCTAAAGGATCTGCTAGTCTTTTTTTAGCCGAAAAAGCTGCTGGTTGGATTGCTTATGAACGTCAGGAATTTGACCAATTGAATCACTTATTGGTTAATAATGGTGAAAGTATTCCAACAATTACAGCTCAATTTAAGGAATATACTATGCTAGAAGAAGATGGCAGTAGTAAATATTTAGCAGGTGATAAGCAATTATTTGCTTTGGTAAAAGATTTTGATACGCAAACGCTCTTCATTACTAAGGCAATTGCTTTAGCTAATAATGAAAGTTGGCCAGAATTATCTGCTAATTTAACTAATTTAATGGCTTGGATTAAGGAGCAAATTCGGGTAACTCAAGACTTCTTGGGTCATGAACTAAAAGAAGGATTGTATGTCGAAGACGACGATGATGATGATGACTTTTAATTAAAGGACGATGAATTTAATGGCTGATTTATGTGTTAACTTAGTACCACTATTTAATGCTTTACCTCAGGATGAGAAGATGCAAATCGAAAAATTAGTTCAGCATAAAAACTATCAAAAGGGTGAAGTAATAATTGATCCAACGATAAATGATAATTTAGTAATTATCGCTGATGGTAACGCTAAGCAGTACACCTTAGATGAAAACGGCTATGAGAATGTTTTGCAAATCTTGCATACGGGTGATTATATTGGTGAGGATTGGCTTTTTGGTCAAAAAAATATCAATAATTACCTCGAGGCTACGGAACACAGTGAAATTTGTTTATTAAAACGGCAGGATCTACTGAAGTTGATGCATAAACAGCCAGAATTAAGTATTCGATTATTGGAACTAAATATTGTTAAAGTTTCGGAAATGCAAAAACAAATTCACTTGTTGGCTTTGCCGAAGGTTGAAGACCGGTTATTAAAGTATTTACAAACATATGCAGATGAAATTGGTAAAAATAATTTTACCTTACCCTTAAAAATGAAGGACTTAGCCTTATACCTTGGAACAACACCTGAGACCCTGTCTCGTAAATTTGCTTTATTAGAAAAGCAAGGTCAACTGAAGCGTCAATTACGTCGAATTGAATTATTCGAAAATTAGTTTAATTAGGCAATGATTGCTTAGTTGATAATATACACGTTATATCATTATGTTAATTTTGGGATGCATGTTTCCACTAATTCAAGGTAGTGATATTTGGTCATCGATAGTGGGGATGTTATGGATTGGCGCTTGGATACTAATGGGACCGTTGAAAAAGGGATTAACTATTAAATTTGTTACTCCTAAACTCGATAAGAAATACCAATTAACAATCAACCCCATTGATAAGAATTGAGAATAACGGAAATTTTCAGGAAGTTTAAATACCAGCAATTAATTGTGATTAGGGGCAACGGCTCTTTGTCAAATCATATTGATGGATAAGTTTAATGAGGAATTAAGCAGCGAAGAAAAAGTTGCTTGATTCCTTTTCTTGTGTGTCGGGCATGACATTTCATCTAGTCTAGTGAAAGTCTAGACCACGGGTAGTTGTCGCCAAGTGTAGTGAACCACAAGCTGATAGCGGTGACGCTATGGGTGAAGGAAGTGGCTAGCGAGTTTTCCGAGCCTACGTACAGAAATCTGGTCAGGCCAAATGGTGGATAAGACTGCAAGACAAGTCGAAGTCCAAAAGACAACCGTAAAACCAAGACGGTAAACCAGGAGGCAGTGGAAAATAAGAGATGAATGTCTTACCCCGAGAGATCTCGTGGACAGGCAAGCCGAGCAAGCTTTAATAACAGCGATCGTAAGCCTGGTCGAAAAAGGTTAGCCACGAGAAGTCAGCTGAGGTCATAGTAGCGATGAAGGCTCTGTAATAGAGCTGGATGCGAAGGACCTAATGTTTGTAAGAGAATATCCTGCTATAAGCAATGTTCAGACAGTCCGAATAAGAGGATAGCCTAGCACAAAGAGAACGTAACTCTTTGATGGTGAAAGCAATTGGGACGATTCCGAATAGATTTACAAATAGAAATGGAGATATCACGAGATGGAATTGATAGAGCAGATTTTAAGCCAAGGCAATCTCAAAGAAGCAATTCACAGAGTCAAAATCAATAAGGGCGCTCCTGGAGTGGACAATAAAACGGTCGATGAGCTTGACGGCTACTTTAAGAAGCACCAAGCGGAAATCAAGGATTCGATCATGAAAATGAAATATCGTCCGCAAGCCGTACGTAGAGTCTACATACCTAAAGCCAATGGCAAGAAGCGTCCGCTGGGAATCCCAACCGTCGTGGATCGGGTAATCCAACAGGCAATCGCCCAAGTCTTGATGAAGATATATGATCCCCGCTTCAGCGACCATAGCTATGGCTTTAGACCAAAACGCAGTGCTCACGATGCCATAGAGCAAGTCTTGGAATACCTAGATGAAGGCTACCAATGGGTAATTGATTTAGACATTGAGAAATACTTTGACACGGTCAATCATGATAAATTAATTTCAATAATCAGAGAGCAGGTAAACGACAAAACCACCCTCCACTTGATCCGGGCATTCCTAAAAGCCGGAATCATGGAAGATGGCTTGGTTAAGCCCAATAAGCTTGGCGTGCCACAAGGCGGACCTCTTTCGCCGATTCTATCGAATATCTATTTAGATAAAATGGATAAGGAATTAGAACAAAGAAGCGTGCACTTCGTGCGCTATGCCGATGACTGCAATATCTTCGTTAAAAGCAAAAAGTCGGCTGATCGGGTCATGAAGTCAATCTCGTCATGGCTAGAAAGGAAACTGTTCTTAAAGGTCAACGCAACTAAAACTAAAGTCGTGCGACCAACCAAGAGCAATTTTCTAGGATTTACCTTCTGGAAAAACGGCGAACGCTGGCAGACAAAGCCAGGAGACGACCGCAAAGCCAAGCTCTACGACAAGATTAGAGAACTGTTGAGTCGCCGTAAAGCAGCTGCCCAGCCCTTATCAGTGGTTTTTACTAAGATAAATCAAGTAGTCAGAGGCTGGATCAACTACTTCAAAATTGGCGATATGAAACACTTTCTGTTTAAATTCAGTCAATGGATGCGCCATAAGATACGAGTAGTAATCATTAAGCAATGGAAGCGCTCCAAAAGAATATATACCAACCTGATGCGAATAAACAAGGCGCTAAAGTGCAACTTTAGCGACGAAGATATCCGCAAAGTAGCCAATGCGCGATTAGGATGGTATAAGCGCAGTGCAGGACAAGTCGTAAATTTCCTGCTCAGTCCCCAAGTCTTAGGGATAAAGAAAGCAGATCGCCCAGGATTGGTCGATCCGCTAGAATATTATATATCTCGTAAAGAATTACAAATGTAGCGCCGGATACGGAACCGTACGTCCGGTGCAATGAGAGGGGCGAGAATTAAACTCCCTCTACTCTATTTACAATATTTTCTTCAAGTCTAATTAAGAGATGACTAAAATTTCTATAGCCATAAGCAGTACGTTCAATTTGTTTAATCTTACGGTTAACTCCTTCAAGACAACCATAAAGTCTTGCATCACCCAATAAGTATTTTCTAAGGTTTGGTCACAATCTAAACCATCTAAGACAATATGTTCCTGAGTTAGATAGTCTTTAAAGTGCCAATCGTAATATGGAGTAGTCCTATTAAGCTTGTCATGCTTCATGAGATAAAGCATCCAAGGAGACTTTAAGAGCTTATATTCACGGCTGCTCTTATTAAATTGCTTCATGATTTGAACTCTAAAAATATTAAACGATCTAGTAAGCATTTGAACCATGTGAAAACGATCAATACTAGCGATGCCGGTCATTGAGCAATCTTCAGTAAGAGCAGAAAGTATTTTTCTCTTAGAAGTGTTAGAGATATAGCAACCTTTATTAATAAGCTTAGATTGAGCCATCGATCTTTTAAGGCAATCATTGCATAAAACGCGCTGCTTTTTAAGTCTGATTGTAACTGGATGGCTAGCATCAGCAGTTCCCAAGCGACAGAATATCTTATACACAGCGCTTTTGGAAGATTTGCTACAGATGGCCACTAATGGTAAAATATGAGTGCATAGAAAAAGCGAGCCGCTTTAAAGGCGGTCGCTTGGTTACATGTTATCTAATAAAAGATCGTCCGCAACCTGCCAAAGTTAATTGGACGGTCTTTTATTATGCACAGAACGTGAAAATAAAAATCAGCAAAGCAATTATGAAGGTTGCGAATGCCAACATTAGCATGAGTGCCTGGTAGACGTTCACGGGCTGTAATCCTTAGTCATTGGAACCCCCCATTTCAAGAAGACAGCCACAGCCCATAAAACTTCTCGCAACGAAGATTATACTATACGGAGACTATTGATTGGGTTCTTTTTTAGCTAACTCTTCTCGGCGTTTCTTGATGACTTCTTCAATTTTGATTAGATCTTCCTCTTTAGCAAAAGTAAGGATGAATTGCCGAGTGCGAAAGAGCTCACCAGCTTTATTCCACTTGGATACAAAACTAAACATTCCCATTAAATTCCCTCCACGATGTTCGATAACTAAATTATAGCACCGATTTTTGAACCATTGTTGTAGCGCATCGACAGACGCCAAGTACGCTATAACATAGTGAGTTCCCGTTAGTTAATAAAATGCTAAAATAGTGAGACTGGGTATGATAAGCAAGCACTCATCTTAGTCAAATTGCTGTAGAAATTAATCCTTAGAAAGCAGCAACAAACCGCACTGTCTCAGTGTTTGAGGCAATGTGTGATTGGGATGAGTCGGACAACACATGTTGTAAACAAGTATACGAATTCTAATATGTATGAATTAAAGATTATAAATTATACGAGAGAAAAGAATGATGAAATTAAAATATATAGGTGAAACTTTAGGGGTAACTGGCTTAACAAATGGCAAAATCTATGAATGTATAGCTGAAGAAGGACCTTTTTATAGAGTCATTGATGACAGTGATGAAGATTATTTATATTCCCAAAACAATCCAGCACCACTTGATGGTTCATCTAAGGGCGGAAAATGGGAAGATTTTAGCATTTGGTATTATGACAAATATGATCAAGTAATAAAAGACATCGATTATTCTATGTATATAAATGGAAATAGGCTGTAAAATAAAAAGTAATTATAAATATTAAATTAAGCAGATAATATAAATTGAGGAAAACATGACAAATTTATCAAATACGACCTTGTCTTTATGGGGTAAAAAGAATATTAGTGAAGATAGCGAAGAAGTATGGTTACCCTTAATTGCTCACTTAATTGACACAAAAAATGTTATTGGATGGTTATATAATCATTGGCTTAATGACGGCCAAAGACGCATTTTGAGTCAGGGATTTGAAAACTCAAATGAAGTTCAGAATCTTGTTGAATTTATTGGATACATTCATGATATTGGTAAGGCTACGCCTGCTTTTCAAATTAAGCAATCGTTTATCCAT
Source organism: Lactobacillus sp. UMNPBX16 (assembly GCF_002553775.1). NCBI lineage: Bacteria > Bacillati > Bacillota > Bacilli > Lactobacillales > Lactobacillaceae > Lactobacillus > Lactobacillus sp. UMNPBX16. The sequence continues at coordinate 78,926 of NZ_PCYU01000009.1, read as the reverse complement.
AATGAAGATTTAGACCAGGATCTGTTAGAGAGATTATTACAAAATGGATTTGATAATTTAGAAGAATTAAAGGCAAATATGGATACTAGACACTGGCTCCACGCTCTGGCTGGTGAAGTGATCTTAGAAAATAGTGGGCTAAATGAAAGTATTGGCGCTATAGTTGGCGGGCACCATGGTAAACCACAAAATAAGTATTTTGACTATGAAGATCAACTGATGGATGATACTTCTAAATATTATCAATCAGATTCTTGGGCCGAAAATCCAACTAGAGAAAAATGGGAAAATGTACAAAAAGAGATCATCAATTATGGTTTAGATTTGTGTAATTTTAAAAATTTAGAAGATATACCTACAGTTACTGACTCACAAGCAGTAATTTTAGAAGGCCTAGTCATTATGGCCGACTGGTTGGCATCTAGTGAATATACAATTAAAGATGGTAAGCGTGTTAGCATGTTTCCATTAATCTCGATGGATCAAGGTTTTAGCGATATTGATATGACATCAAGATATCAGCAAGGAATTTTAAATTGGCTTAAAACAGATTCCTGGACGCCTCAATTGATAGTCGATACTAAAGAGCAATATCAAAAACGCTGGAATTTTGATCCAAGACAAGTTCAGGAACAAATGTCTCAAGCAATCGGAGATAGTGTGGATCCTAGCATGATTATCGTTGAAGCCCCGATGGGTATTGGTAAAACTGAAATAGCTCTAACCGCTGTTGAGCAATTAGCTGCTAAGACCGGTATCAATGGCCTGTTTTTTGGCTTGCCAACTCAGGCTACTGCAAATGCAATGTTTGATAGAGTAGATAACTGGCTGGGGAATATTGCCAAAGAACAGAGCGAAAATCTTTCTATTAAATTGATGCATGGAAAGGCACAGTTTAATCAAAAATATCACAATATTCCTGATGCTGATGATATTGAAACCGATGAAGGTGCAGTTGTTGTTAATCAGTGGTTTAATGGTAAAAAGTCAATATTAACTGACTTTGTAATTGGAACTATTGATCAATTGCTTTTGATGGGCTTGAAGCAAAAGCATCTGGCCTTAAGACATTTAGGGCTAAGCGGAAAAATAGTTGTAATTGACGAGGTTCATGCTTATGACGTATATATGAGTTCCTATCTTGAAAAGGCAATAGAGTGGTTGGGGGCATATCATGTACCAGTTGTTGCTTTGTCGGCTACGCTTCCAGTTGATAAAAGAAATGAACTTCTTACAGCATATTGTAGAGGAAAATATGGCAGTGAAAAATTTAAAGCTCAAAATACTAATTGGCAAACTTGTCAAGCATATCCCTTATTAAGTATTTTGGATGGCAAAATTTTAAAACAAAAGTCAGATTTTTCTACTCAAGCTGATGATACTACAGTTAAAGTTACTCGCTTAAACATTGAAAATTACGATTTAATTGAAAAGATTAATGATCAAATTGAAGATGGCGGTGTCGCAGGTGTCATAGTTAATACGGTAAAGCGAGCACAAGAACTGGCAAAAATTGCTGAAAAAGAGTGCTCTGAAGATACGCAAATTTTGGTGCTTCATTCCGCATTTTTGGCTAATGATCGTAGTAATTTAGAGTCCAAATTGGAAAAGTCAATTGGAAATCACCAAAAACGTCCAAAGAAAATGATAGTAATTGGTACACAAGTACTAGAGCAATCTTTGGATATCGATTTTGATGTTATGTATACGGATATTGCACCAATAGACTTGATTTTACAAAGAGCGGGGCGTTTGCATCGTCATCAAATTAAGCGTCCAGACAAATTAATTGAGCCTCAACTATTCATTATGGGTATTAATTCTAATGGGGACTATGGGGATGCAAATCAAGCAATATATGAGAAATATCTTTTAATTAAGACGGATCATTTCTTAAAAGACAATATCAAATTACCTAGTGATATTTCTAATTTGGTTCAAAAGGTATATTCAGCGGATACTGATAATGAAGTACAAGATCTTCAGGAAGCGGAAGTTAAGAAATTCAACATTGATCAAGAAAAGGCAGAACAAAAATCGAAAGGGTATCAAATTAGAGCCCCAAGAGTTGAAAAAACTTTACACGGTTGGCTTGATAATGATAGTGACACTGATCTAAATGATGTTAAAGCAGAGGCTGCTGTCAGAGATACGAATGAAACAATCGAGGTTCTTTTGCTAAAAAAAGATGCCGATGGATTTTATTTAATGGATGGGCGAAAAGTGGATGAAGAAGTTCCTGATAGCGTTGTTGCTCAGCAGTTGATTAGGCTGCCCCATGCATTAACGATGGATATAAACCAATCTATACGAAATTTGGAACGAGATACTATTAGTAATTTTCCTGAATGGCAGAACAGTTCCTGGTTAAAGGGCTCGGTAGCTTTAATTCTTGATGCCAATAATGAGACAGAATTTAATGGATATAAAATTAAGTATTCATCTGACTTGGGGTTATCGTACGAAAAATAGTAAACTGTATTAAGTGTATTCCTCACTTAGGTGAGGGTGATCCTGTTAATTATTTATTTATTGAAGTAATCCCCATCAAAGTGGGGTTTAGCGGTTTCAGTATATGAAACCGCTTTTTATTTTATTGAAAAAGTATTGTAAATAAAATAAATAAGCTTTAATATAAATATGAATGTTAAATATTTATTTAATGAGGAAAGAAACGGTGATATATGAATAATGATTTAAGCTTCAATCTGGTTACTGATCCTTGGATTAAAGTCCTGAAAAAGGATTATACCGAAAGTGAGGTCTCTTTGAATGAACTTTTTAGTAATTCTGAAGAGTATCTTCAGCTTGCTGGTGATATGAAATCACAAGACTTAGCGATTCTCAGATTATTGTTGGCTATTTTACTGTCAGTTTATACTAGATTCGATGCAGATGATACGCCATACTCATGGCTGGATTTAGATGACAAATGGCGAGTGACTCGGACAGATAATGATGGCTTCAACTCTCAAAAACTAAAACTGGAAAACACTTGGAGAAGTCTATATGATCAAAAAGCTTTTTCAAAAAAATTATTTGATTATCTAAATCTTTATCAGACTAAATTTGATTTATTTGGTGAAGATCCTTTTTATCAAGTTAATCGTCAAGTCTATGACCAAAATGTGCCGGAAAATAAAAAGGTAGCTAAAGGTGCGGGTACAGTATCAGTTAAACAAATTAATCGACTTATTTCTGAAAGCAATAACAGCCCGGCACTGTTTTCACCTAAATCAGGTATTGAAAAAGATAGTGTTAATAATGCGGAATTAGTTCGCTGGTTAATTACTTACCAAAACTTCACAGGTGTTACTGATAAGACCAAAGTTAAGTCAAAGGATAAGTTCTCTGTTTCTCCTGGTTGGTTGTATTCAATTAATCCTGTTTATATTAAAGGTAAAACTTTATTTGACACGTTGATGTTAAATCTAAGCTTAGTTACCAATGATTCTGCAGATGGAACAAACTGGCTAAACTCACAAAGACCAGTGTGGGAATACGATGATATTAATGATTATCTTCAACAAAGATTGAATGGAGTATATCCTGACAATTTATCTGAATTGTACACTGTCTGGTCTAGAATGATTCATATTGATTGGCAAAATGGTCAGCCAGTTATATTTAGCGCAGGGCTGCCTAAGTTAGATAGTGAAAAACAATTCCTAGAGCCAATGACGACTTGGCGTAAAAATAAAGATGGTGTTGTATATCCAGCCGCCAAGAATAAAAATAATATAAATGTCGCTATGTGGCGTAATTTTGGTCAGTATATAAGAACTAAAGCTAACGAAGATGAAAAAAGAATTCCAGGAATTGTTAGTTGGATTCAGGAATTGAAAAAAGAAAAATACATTTCTAAGCATACTAACATCAATATAGCTACAGTAGCTATGATAAGTGATGGAAATGCTACATCTCAATCACCTTATGCGGAAATCACTGATAATATGCAAGCTAAGGCAGGGATCCTTTTTGATGATGAGCCTATGTTTGAAAATCGGTGGCAAGATAAGATTGAAGAAGAAGTATTATTAGCACAAAAGGTTGTGGCTTATTTCTATTGGTTTGCAAAAGATATATCGAACATTCAAACCCATAGCGAGAAGAAAAAAAGTAATGATGATTGGGCAAGTCGAAAGGTAGCGCAACTTTATGACGAACTGAATCAGCCATTTTACACTTGGCTTTCTGGATTAGATATAAATCAAGACCGTAATGTCAAAATTAAAGAATGGCGTGAAACTTTAAATCGTCTTGTTGCAACGCAAGCTAAAAATATTTTTATCAATGCAACTGCTGATGAAATCATTGGCGGGAAGGAAGTCAATATTTTTACAATTTATAATAAACTACGCAGAAACGTCTATGTTTGTCTCGGATTAAAATAAGGAGAAAAAGATGAGTGATGCTTATACTGCTACGGCACGAATAATTAATCAGCTGTATGGTGATGGAACTCCTGATAAAGGTGCTTTGGCTGAACTTAGAAGGACAACAGCTATCACCGATAAAGGCGCTGAAAAAATCTGGCCTTTAATTTTTTCAGTCGTGCCTAAATTAAGTACAAATGGAAAGCCTACAAAGCTTGAAACAGCAGTTTATACTGCTCTTCACTGTTATGCTGCATTTCAACAAGGGAATGATTCATTTGTCTTTGGTCAAATTCCTAGATCAAAAGATAAGGAAGAATCTGGAGAAAATGGTGTATCTCTTTTTACTGCACTGAGGAAAATGAAAATAAACGACTCTAACGAAAAGAAGGCTTTAGATAGGCGAGTAACAGCTTTATTAGCAACTACAAATATCAGCAGTGCCACCAATTCAATTAATCATCTAGTAAGTATTCTTAAAGGAAAGAAATTGGGTGAAAAGATTGACTTTGCTCAATTGGCGGAAGACTTGTATAACTTTCAGTGGAGTACGAAAAATGCAAGATTCGTTGCCTTGAAGTGGGGAAAAGATTACTACTGGAACGTTTATAAGCTGGCATCAGACAACGATTAGTGAACAAAAAGCAAGGAGAAAATCAAAATGAATAAGAATCTTTATATGGACATTAATGTATTGCAAACTGTACCATCATCAAATATCAATAGAGATGACACTGGTTCACCTAAAACAGCTATTTATGGTGGCGTGACTCGGTCAAGAGTTTCTTCACAAAGCTGGAAGAGAGCAATGCGTTTAGCCTTTAAACAAGACTCAGAAAATGAAGAATGGCTTAAGAGCTATAGAACTTTGAAAACAGCTAGTCTTTTGGCGAATAAGTTACAAGAACTAGATTCAAATTTAAGTGAAGAAGATGCTTTAAAGAAAGTTGAAGAAGTCTTTAAAGTAGCTGGAATCAAATTAAAAAAGGACAAGAAAACGGGCGAAATGTTAACTGGAGCACTACTACTAGTAAGTGAAGGGCAACTCGAAAAGATCGCTAAACTTGCTTTGTCTGTTGATCAAATAGATAAAGATACAGCTAAAGAAATTAAGAAAAATTTGATGGAAGATCAATCTCTAGATTTAGCTTTATTTGGAAGAATGGTGGCAGATAATCCAGAATTGAATGTGGATGCTTCTAGTCAAGTGGCTCATGCAATTTCCACTCATGAAGTTACTCCAGAATTTGATTATTACACTGCAGTTGATGATGCAAATGCGAAAAGCCAAACAGGTTCTGCAATGCTTGGTACGATTGAATATAATTCATCTACTTTATACAGATATGCCAATGTTAACATTCTTGATTTATTGCACAATCTTGGTAATAAAGCTTTGACTATTGAAGGAATTAAGCTCTTTATCAAAGAATTTGTTTTGACAATGCCGACTGGTAAGGAAAATACTTTTGCTAATAAAACACTCCCTCAATACGTTATGATTAATGTTCGTACTGATACACCCGTTAACCTAGTATCTGCATTTGAAACACCAGTTAGATCTGAAGGTGGCTACGTTGATAAATCTATCGATCGATTAGAGGATGAATATAAAAATTCCTTGAAATTTGTAGATAAGCCTGTGTTTAATGTCGAATTGACGAATAGTGAGAATATAGTCGACAATCAGGCTGAAAATATTGATGATTTAATTAATCAAACTGCTGAATTCGTAAAACAGGAGTTAGAAAATGAAGACAGCAACGATTAGATTGACTGCGCCACTTCAGTCTTATGGTAATTCTGCATCTTTTAATCAAAGAACTAGTGATAGTTATCCAACCAAAAGTGCTATTGTAGGTATGATTGCAGCTGCATTGGGCTACTCAAGAGAAGATAATGAAAAAATTTTGGAGCTAAATAATTTATTATTTGCTGTTCGAATTGAGCAATCAGGCAAAATGTTGACAGAGTTTCAAACAGTGGAATACAGAAAGAGTGCAAGCAAGACTGCTCGAAAGTTAACGTATCGTGATTTTATTCAAGATGGAGTTTTCATGGTAGCGATTGGCAGCGATGATGATCAATTGATCGAAAACATCAAAGAAGCACTTGAACATCCAAAATTTCAGCTTTATTTAGGAAGACGGTCTAATCCGCCAGCTGGTCCACTTAAAATTGATATTTTTGATGGAAAAAATCCCTTACAAGTACTAGAAGATATGCCCTGGCAAGCTTCAGATTGGTATAAGAGGAGCTTTAAGTCGTCACAATTTCTAACTAGAATAATTGCTGATGCTAGTTTAGATTCTGAAAGTACCCCCTTAATGAAAAAAGATAAAGTGGGCTCTTTTGATCAAAAAGATAGATATTATCAATATCGTCCTATCGTAATCAAAAAAGCAGTTAAACTTAAAAATTCAGAAAATAATCAGACAGCAGATAATACTAATTGGGATTTTTGGTCATTTGTGTAGGAGGGTAGAATGTATATTTCGAGAGTTGAAATTGATACTAACAACCGACAAAAAATTAGGGATTTGTATCATTTAGGTGCATATCATAATTGGGTTGAGAATTGCTTTCCGAATGAATTAAAGAAAAAAGTAAGATTACGCCATTTATGGAGAATTGATGAATTAAATGGTAAAAAGTATTTACTTGTTTTAAGTGAAGAAAAGCCAAAATTAGATAAGCTTGAAAGATATGGTGTTGCCAATACGGCAGAGACGAAAGACTATGATCATTTTTTAAGTAGTTTAAATCAAGGAAAAAAATATCGCTTTAAACTAACGGCTAATCCTTCATATAGAATTACAGATGCAAAAACCGGTAAATCAAAAGTAGTACCGCATATTACTGTTTTGCAGCAAACTAAGTGGTTATTAGATCGATCAGAAAAATATGGTTTTGATTTAGTTAAATCAGAAGATGACGAAGAAACATATGAAATGAATATTACGTCAAGAGATTGGCCACGATTACGCCGCAAGGGCAATAAAATAGTAAAATTAAGTCGTGTTACTTTTGAAGGCTTATTAGAGATTAAGGATTTGCAACAATTTAAGCAGGCAATGGTAACTGGTATAGGGCGTGAAAAAGCTTTTGGGATGGGACTACTCACTGTAATTCCAATGGAATAATATAATGAAAAATAATTATGGTGCTAAGAAACCAGAACGTCAGGAATTAGGACGAGTTTCGGATAGAATAAGTTTTATATATGTAGAACATGCCAGAATAAATAGACAAGATAGTGCAATTCAAGTAGTTGATTACCGTGGAATTATTAATATTCCGGTTGCTTTAGTAAGTGTGCTTTTACTGGGACCAGGAGTTGATGTTACACATCGTGCGATGGAACTAATGGGAGATTCCAGTTTAGCTGTTGTTTGGGTTGGAGAATGTGGTGTACGTCAATATGCACATGGTAGATCGCTGAATCATTCTTCCAGATTATTAGAAGCACAAGCTAAGTTAGTATCTAATCGAAGAAGTAGATTGGCTACAGCTCGACAGATGTATGAGATGCGCTTCCCAAATGAAGATTTTTCTAATTTAACGATGGAAGAATTGCGTGGTAAAGAAGGTTCTCGAGTTAGGCGGATATATCGTGAACAATCTAAATTAACTGGTGTTAGCTGGAATAAGAGAGAATATAAAGTTGATAATTTTGAGGATGGAACTCCTATCAATAAGGCATTGACAGCAGCACACCAGGCTTTGTATGGCTTAAGTTATAGTGTTATCGTAGCTTTAGGTGCTTCACCAGGTTTAGGATTCATTCATACAGGTCATGACTTAGCCTTTGTTTATGATTTTGCAGATCTATACAAGGCTAAGTATTCAATTCCAATTGCTTTTAAAATGACTGCTAAATATGGAAATCAAGATATTGCCACACATACTCGGATTGCAATGAGAGATGAGTTTAAGAAAGGTAAACTATTGGCTAAAATGGTAAAAGATTTGAAAAGTCTTTTATTAAAAGATAGTACTGCCGATATTGAATCTCCTCAAGTAATAATGAGTTTGTGGGATAATCGTGAAGGCCTACAGAAATTTGGCGTTCAGTATCATGAGGCACAGTCATGATTGTGATTACTTTAAGCAAAACTCCACAATCTTTACGTGGAGACCTAACTAAATGGTGTCAAGAAGTTCAAACGGGCGTTTATGTTGGAAACTTTAGTGCACGTATTCGTGATCTTATATGGCAAAGAATCATATCTAATATTGGACAGGGTGAAGCAACGCTAATATATAGTACTAATAATGAATTAGGCTTCGACTTTAAAACTACGCGTCAAGATAAAATGGTGGCTGATTTTGATGGCATACCGCTGATGGTGCATTTAAATAGTCAAAATAAGTTATCTAGCAAAAAGAAATTAGGGTTTAGTAAAGCAGCACAGCATCATAAAGTAAATACTTTTCGATCCCAAGTCCAGGATAAAGCAGATAGTTTAACTTCACTAGCGGTTCTTGATATAGAAACAACAGGACTTAATCTTGAAAAAGATAAGATTATATCAATTGGTGCTATAAAATATCTTGAAAATAATGATTGTGAGAAATTTTATCGATTAATCAAAGTTGATACTGAAGTGCCTGTTAATATAGAAAAAATAACCCAGTTAAATAAGGGAGTATTAGCTAATAAAGGAATCGATATCAAAACTGCTTTGCTAGATTTGAGAAAGTTCTTAGCCGATAGGATTGTTGTTGGTTATAACTTACCATTCGATATTAATTTCTTGAATAGAGATTTCAAAAAGTATTGTCATTATTCGTTATTGAATGAATGTGTTGATTTGCTTTCTGCAGTTAAAAAGAAAAATGTCTTTTTAGATAATTATCATTTGAGTACTGTGCTAGAAAATTACAATATTAAAAATTCAAATCCACATAATTCGTTAGATGATGCTGTGGCCACAATGGAATTATTGAAAAAGCTAATTAAAAATGATAATTATAAGATAAAATAATCATTACAAAGTGAAAAAACGGTGCTAACCTTAATGGCTAGTACCGTTTTAATTATGCCTATTGAAAGTATCTATTATTACTTAGCGTAATCATCAATGCCCAAGTGCTCCAAAATAAGTGCGGCAGTTTCTTCAATGGAGCGGTGAGCAACATTAATTACATAGCAACCTAATTTTTTATAAAGTGCTTGTGCTGATTCAAGCTCCTTGTTGATTGAATCCATATTAGAATAAGTAGTATCAGGATTCAAACCATAAGCGATCATTCTTTGACGTCTGATTTCGTTCAATACAGATGGATCGTTAGTCAAGCCAATAATTTTCTTAGGATCAATTTCATAGATTTCTTTTGGAATGTGAGTTTCAGGAACAAGTGGTAAATTAGCTACCTTTAAGTTCTTATTGGCCAAGAACAAAGATAGTGGAGTCTTAGAAGTTCTTGATACCCCAAGTAAAACAACGTCAGCTTCCAAGAAACCTTTCGGATCTTTACCATCATCATACATTACAGCGAATTCCATTGCAGAAATTCTATCAAAGTACTTTTGATTTAAGCTATGCTGTGCACCAATTTTTTGATCTGGTGTCATATGAGTAGTTTGTTGAATTGCTTCAACTACAGGTGAAAAGATGTCAACACATTCAACATTATGCTCACGGGCAAATTTGATAACTGGCATTTGCATTTCATCTTTAACCAAACTATAGATAATTACCAAGTTTGGATATTTTTCAATTTCTGTTAAAACTTCGTCCAACTTCTTTTGGTTAGTGATAAAGGGGTAACGACGATAGTTGATATTGCAGTTAGGAAATTCTGCAGCTGCAGCTGTGGCGTTACTAAAAGCAGTGTCACCAGCCGCATCAGAAATAATAATAATGTTTAATTCATTTTGGTCTTTTGTTTCTACCATATTAAGCTCCTCGTGTATTATTAAATATCTTTCTGAAAATAATTATACTATTAATGAAAGCGGATTAACAATAAAAACTCAGCTCTTTTATTAAGGTAAAGTAGTCGGTTTATTTAACTTAAAAATTTATCAAAAAGTTTTTGAATTGTATTGACCCTAAAGATTAGTTTGGTATAATTTAAGTAAATGTATGGCGTAACGCCAAGAAATGGAAGGAGGGATCACACATGGCTAAGACAATCGTTCACGAAAACGAGTCTATTGATGATGCTCTTCGTCGTTTCAAGCGTTCCGTTTCAAGAAGTGGTACCTTACAAGAATACCGCAAGCGCGAATTCTACGAAAAACCTAGTGTTCGTAGAAAGTTGAAGTCTGAAGCTGCACGTAAGCGTAGACATTATTAATAAACTACTGAGAAAGCTACCTGTTTTTGGGTAGCTTTTATTTTTGACTTCTTGAAGCATAATTTTGATTATGTTAAGTAAATATTTGTTAGTTTTATTTTAGTTAAGAACATAGTTTGTTATAATACTATTGGGTTTTTAATAGAAAGAAGGATATTAGATGAGTTTGTCAGATCAAATCATGGCTGATATGAAATCAGCTATGAAGAATCACGACAAGACAACTCTTAATACTGTCCGGATGATCAAATCGGCCTTAATGAATGAAAAAATTAAAGCAGGACACGATTTAACTCCAGATGAAGAATTAACTGTTCTTAATCGTGAAAAGAAGCAAAGAGAAGAATCGATTGACGAATTTATTAAGGCTAATCGTGATGATTTAGCTGAAGAAACCAAAAAAGAATTAGCAGTTGTAGAAAAGTACATGCCTAAGCAAATGAATCAGGATGAACTTAGAGCAGCTGTTAAGGAAACAATTGATGAAGTTGGTGCTAAAGGTAAGTCTGACTTTGGTAAGGTAATGAAAGCTTTAATGCCAAAGATTAAGGGACGTGCCGATGGCAAGGCTGCTTCGCAAGCAGTTCGTGATCAGCTAAATTAGTAGTAACAAGAAGGAGCGGGTCTATTTGGCTCAAACAACTTTTACACCTCAAAGACCAGAAAATATTCAAAAACTAGTTGGAGTTAATGACGGAAATTTAAAGCTTCTTTCTGAAGGTTATGATCTTTCTGTGTCAGATGTCGGTAATGAGATTGTCATTGCAGGAGACGATGAAGAGAAGATCAAGAAGGTAGTTGCTGTTCTAAAGGCACTCGATAGTGTTGTGAATACTGGTGTTAACATCGGTGCGCCCGACACAGTAAGTGCGATGAAGATGGCTGACAAGGGTACCACAGAGTACTTTGCAGACCTATATAAAAAGGTTTTGATTAGGGATGCTAAAGGTAGACCTATCAGAGTCAAGAATATGGGACAAAAGCGTTATGTTGAAGCTATTGATAAATCTGATGTTGTCTTTGGAATAGGACCAGCTGGAACGGGGAAAACATTCTTAGCCGTAGTTTGTGCAATTGCCGCCTTTAAGAAGGGAGAAGTTTCTCGAATCATTTTGACTAGGCCAGCTGTTGAAGCTGGTGAATCACTTGGATTTTTACCTGGTGACTTGAAAGAAAAAGTTGATCCATATTTGAGACCAATTTATGACTCCTTGTATGCTATTCTTGGGACTAATACGACTGACCGTTTGATGGAACGAGGCGTAATTGAAGTTGCTCCACTTGCTTATATGCGTGGACGAACTTTAGATGACGCTTTTGTAATTCTTGATGAAGCCCAGAACACTACAGATGCCCAGATGAAGATGTTTTTAACTAGACTTGGATTTAATTCTAAGATGGTCGTAAACGGTGATATGACACAGGTCGATTTACCTGGTCGACAGCATAGCGGGTTAATTGATGCTAGACATATCTTGAAGAATATCGACCAAATTAAATTTATCAACTTTTCTGCTAATGATGTTGTTCGTCACCCTGTAGTTGCGAAAATTATTACTGCTTATGAAAAAGAGGACATTAAACACTAAAAATGGATCCAATTGATATTACTTATAATGATGAAGTTGGCTTTTTAGATGATGAAAAGCGTAACTGGCAAGACTGGATTATGAAACTTTTGCTGCTAGCTAAGAAGGAAATTGGCAAAGATAACAACTTAGAGATGAGTATTAACTTTGTTGACGAAGATCGTAGTCATGAAATTAATTTAAAGTATCGTGACAAAGACCGTCCTACTGATGTAATTTCCTTTGCAATTGAAGATGGTGAGGATTCAATTGATCTTGCAGCATTTGCAGATGATCCAGACTTTCAAGAGGATATCGGTGATCTATTTATGTGTCCTAGTGTGATTAAGCGTCACAGTAAAGAGTATGGTACAGGTTTTGATCGAGAATTTGGATATACAATAGTCCATGGCTTTTTACATTTAAACGGCTACGACCACATTAAGCCGGATGAGGCCAAAGAAATGTTTGGTATTCAAGGAAAAGTGTTAGAAGATTATGGTTTGCCATTGTATCCTGATCAATTAGATGAAGGCAGAGGTAAATAATGGAAGAAAAAGAGTTTAAGTCTGGCTTTGTTGCTTTAGTTGGTCGTCCCAATGTTGGAAAATCAACTTTAATGAACTATTTAGTTGGTCAAAAAGTTGCCATTACGTCTAATAAACCACAAACGACTCGTAATCGCATTTCGGGTATTTATACTTCAGATGAAATGCAAGTTGTTTTTGTAGATACGCCAGGTATTTTTAAGCCTCATTCAAAACTTGACGACTATATGGATAAGGCTAGTGTATCTAGTTTGAATGACGTTGATTTAGTTTTATTCATGGTTGAACCTGAGGAAATGGGTAAGGGCGATCAATACATTGCCAACTTGTTAAAAGAAGTAAAAGTTCCTGTTCTTTTAGTAATTAATAAAGTTGATGAAATTCATCCTAATAAGCTTTTGCCAATTATGGATTCATATCACAAACTTGAGGGCTTTAAAGAAATACTACCGATTTCTGCTACTCAAGGAATTGGGATTGAAGATCTGCTTAAAACGATTAAGGAATATTTGCCAGTAGGCCCACAATATTATGGTGCTGATCAGATCACAGATCGGCCTGAATATTTTGTGGTAGCCGAGTTAATTCGTGAACAAATTCTGCGACTGACTTCACAAGAAGTACCACATGCTACTGCTGTCGCAGTTGATCATATGAATACTCATCAAAATGGCAAGCTCTTGATTGAAGCGACTATCTATGTTGAGAAAGACGGTCAAAAAGGCATTATTATTGGTAAGGGCGGTAAGATGCTCAAGCAGATTGGGATTAATTCACGTCAAGAGATTGAAAGATTGCTTGGTGAAAAGGTCAACTTGCGTCTTTGGGTTAAGGTCCAACATAACTGGCGTTCTGACCCTAACTTTTTAAAGCGGATAGGCTATGACAAAAAAGAACTTTAGTTGAATTACTGTTGTATAAGCGTTGTCGAAAGATGACGTCTTTTTTGTATGTTTAGGGAGACAAGAAAATTCTATTCGTTGGATGACTAATGAGACAGAAATAGATACAATAGTAATTGACAAAGTGATGAAATTTTGGGATCTATTGTTTTGTGATTGTTGTTATATTGGGATTTGTTTACTGTATTCTCCACGTGTGTGGAGGTGATCCCAAACGTTTGATTGTTCGGATTTTTTGGGAAATGTATTCTCCACGTGTGTGGAGGTGATCCTTACAGATGACTATGATTTGCTCAAAGCCGGTGGGTATTCTCCACGTGTGTGGAGGTGATCCTCAGCAAGATCACCAGAAATATGTCTAAGTTCAGTATTCTCCACGTGTGTGGAGGTGATCCTACGATGGGGACATTATCATTTATAAATTAACAGTATTCTCCACGTGTGTGGAGGTGATCCTACAGCGATGAAAAAGCCGAGAACGTGATTCTGGTATTCTCCACGTGTGTGGAGGTGATCCTTAATGTTTATTGGACATTACATTAATAATTGTGTATTCTCCACGTGTGTGGAGGTGATCCTAACTACTATTTTGCGTTTGATAACCCGAAGTTAGTTTTCTCCACGTGTGTGGAGGTGATCCTATAACCACAAGTCGTGCATCTGCAGTAGGGATGGTATTCTCCACGTGTGTGGAGGTGATCCTGGTTACGTGCTTAACGATGGCACTGTAATTACGTATTCTCCACGTGTGTGGAGGTGATCCCCCTTGAACTTGTTTCCATTGTTCAAAAGTATAGTATTCTCCACGTGTGTGGAGGTGATCCTGATCTAAGCATTTTTCTAATTTCTTAACAATAGTATTCTCCACGTGTGTGGAGGTGATCCCCATCACAAAACATAGTGAAGCAGTTACACCCAGTATTCTCCACGTATGTGGAGGTGATCCTGTTTCCACATACCTTGCATTCAGCTGATTTAAGTATTCTCCACGTATGTGGAGGTGATCCTATCTCTAGTAGCTCCTACAAAAACATCAATATGTATTCTCCACGTATGTGGAGGTATTGCTATATTGGGATTCCTGAAGAAATCATGAATGTAATTATACGAGACCACAAGGAAAAATTTTAAAATCTCAGGCTTCTAAAAAGCAAAAAGAAATTTTTAATAGTTGGCAGGAAAAATGAAAGAAAATATGTAAAGACAACTAAAATAATCAACAGAGCTGCTCTTGGAATATTTATTGTTGCAGTAGTAATTTTTTATTATAGGGTTAGTGAAGTAAAATGACAGTTAGTGAAGCACAAAAAAAGACGACTAAAAAGTGGGATACCAAAAACAAAACTCGAAAACAGTATTTAAATCGGTTACTAAAAATTTTATTTTGAAAGAAGCCACCACAGAGGACCTTGAACAAATTAAAAAGTATTTTGGGCAAAGAAAACACGGAAAAGATTGATTGTGGTAGAAAACGCTGCATGAATAATTGTAATTTTTAGTAAAAAGTTTTGGAGGCACTTTTTAATGATTGATTTAAATAGTTCAGATATTATGGACGCACAAGAAGCTTCGAAAATTTGGTAAGCAATGGGTGAAGGCATGGAAGCTATTACAGGTGTTAAAGATCTAAGAAAAAATAAATAATTCATTAACCATTGCCTTTGGTTTATATTAAGTCATTAGTCTTCTTCCATAATTATGTGAATATGGGTAATGCGCTATTTTTCATTAAGAACGCTAGTAGAAAAGTTTTAATGAAAAACGCCCGAAAATCCCCGTATTTTAATGCGGGGATGGATAGGGCCAAGCTGACCTAGCAGTCAGCTTTTTTTATTAAAAAATAGAGACATACGTTCGACTTTCCTGTAAAATATAAATATCTAATCTATGAGGAGGCGAAATCATGAAAAGAATGAGCAGTTTAGCCTATCATTTTGGCGTTAAGCTTCGCTTTTATCCTAGTTCTAAGCAAAAGAAAATCATTAAACTAAACTATGATGCTCAACGCTTTGTTTACAACTCTTATGTAGGACGCAATCGAAGTAATTATCATGCTAAGCACTACTTAGCTGTTAGACAATGTCAAGCAATGCCTTTTGCCTTTTCTATTCTTAATAATTATGAGACTAGGCTGGCAGAAGAAGTAGTCACTAATAGCGAACTATTGGATAAGCCAAGGAATATTCGTGATACTTATAGCTTTTTGCGTGTTAAAGAAATTGATAGCCTCGCTATTGCCAACGCTATTCAGAACTACCAGAAAGCTTGGAATAACTATCGTAAGATTGGTCATGGAATCCCAACTTTTCATAAAAAACGCAGCGACTGGTCATATCAGACCAACTGTCAATATCCTAAGCAGCCAGAAGCTTTTCTTGATAACGGGACGGCTAGGTTTATTGATGCTAAACATATTAAACTGCCTAAGCTGGGAATTGTCCGCATTGCTGGTTTTAGAAAACTGATTAAAGAGCGCTTGCTTAACCATATTCCAACTCGAATCGGCACAGTCACGATAAAAAAGACCGCTGACGAGCAATTCTACTTATCAATGCAATTAGGCAGCGATACTGCTTTTATTAAGGAATTGCCTAAGACGCAGAGTCAAATTGGCATTGACCTTACCTTGATAATTTTCTGACGGGATCGAACGGCACAATGGTTGCTAATCCACGCTTTTACCGCAAAGCTGAAAAGAAGCTCGCCCATGCCCAACGCATACTCTCACGCAGACAAAGACGTGCCAAAAAAGACGGGCGTAATTTGCGGACAGCTAAGAATTATCAAAAGCAACGCTTATCAGTTGCCAGACTGCACGACAAGATTCGCAGACAGCGTAATGAATTTTTACAAGTACTCTCAACTGCACTAATCAAAAACCACGATTTAGTAGTTGCCGAGGAACTAAGAAGCAGAAACCTGTTAAAGAATCATGCCTTATCTCAAGCTATTTCAGATGTTGGCTGGCGTAGTTTCCTGAACATGCTGGCTTATAAGGCAGATCTATATGGCAAAGAATTTCTAACAATTGATCCTAACTACACCACCCAAAGATGCCATCAATGTGGCAGTATTATGGGCCAAAACGGTTATAAGAAATTAACCCTTAAGGATCGAGAGTGGACTTGCCCAATCTGTCGAACGCACCATATTCGTGATTGGAATGCCGCCGTGAACATCTTAGAAAAAGGATTAGGCAAGTGGCAAAATCCTAAAATAAAAAAAGCAGCCTAAGCTAGGCTGCAGTCCGCTAGCAACTCGCGGACTCAAAAGGCTTTGGTAATTAGACGACCTCTATCGGCAATAGTCAAAAGATTATTGCTGGTAAGTCAAATCCGTATCTAAGCAAGTTGGTGTTCTGGTTAGCGCAAGCTAACGAGCCACCAAGCCCTAGACTTCAGTCTAGGGTAGTTGACATACTAAAGGAGTCATGATATGGCACGTGAACTAAAAGAAGTTCAGGGTATTATCTTTAAAAGGCAGAAATATAAAGAAGCAGATTTATTAGCCAAAATTATGACTAAACAAGATGGAATTATGACTCTGATTGTTAAAGGAGCCCTGAGGCCTAAATCAAGATTAAGTGCAGCAACATTAAATTTTTCTATTGGTACTTACGTAATTTATACGAGCGGAAAGGGCTTAAGTAATTTACGCACATATAAAGAGGCAAGGCAGTTTGATGGCTTATATAATGATTTAACCAAGAACGCTTATATTTCTTTTATTTTTGATTTAATTGATCACGCCTTTGTAGAATATCAGCCAATTGGTAAATATTATGATTTAGCTTTATTTGCTTTAAAAAAAATAGATAGTGGCGTTGATGCAGAAATGATTACACAAATTGTGCAGATGAAAATATTAGCAGCATATGGTGTTGAGCCACAGCTAAAGCATTGTGTTATTTGTGGTAAGGAAAAAGGCGTTTTTGATTACTCGATTAAAATGGGTGGAGTTATTTGTAGCGATCATTTTAGTACAGTCACTAGCCGAATGCATTTAAAGCCAAAAGAAACTGCTGTAATTAGAACAATTGGCTTATTACCGATTGAGCGATTAGGCGATATTAAAATTAATGAAGAAACGAAGAGGGCTACTAGAAAAGCAATTGATCGTATTTATCATGAAACGATAGGCCTAAATTTAAAGACTAAGAAATTTTTAGATGAATTAAAACTTTTTAGTTAGTAAAAATCTGGTTTTACCATGACCCATGTGTTAAAATAAAAACGTATTTGACGATGATGAGGATTTAAGAAAAGTACTAGTTCAGCGAATGTCGGTCGGTGTGAGGACATCTAGGAAAAGGCACCTCTAGTCATATTGTTCAATTAAGAGCAGGAAGGATACTTCCTGAATTAGGGTGGAACCGCGATAATATTTCGTCCCTATGCAAAATTTTGCATAGGCTTTTTTTATGGCCTAGCGCAGGAGGAGATTAAAGGAAATGGCAGATAAGAAATTAAATATTCAGAATATGATCTTTAAGCTGGAACAATTCTGGTCCTCCAAAGGTTGTATGATTATGCCTTCATACGATGTTGAAAAGGGTGCGGGTACAATGAGTCCTTACACTTTTCTTCGTGCAGTTGGTCCAGAACCATGGGCAGCTTGTTATGTAGAGCCTTCTAGAAGACCTGCAGATGGTCGTTATGGTGAAAACCCTAATCGGTTATTCCAACACCACCAATTCCAAGTTGTTATTAAGCCAGCTCCTAAGGATATTCAACAATATTACCTAGACAGTTTGAAAGTTTTAGGTATCGATCCTTTGGAACACGATATTCGTTTCGTTGAAGATAACTGGGCTAACCCATCTATGGGTTGTGCTGGTGTTGGTTGGGAAGTATGGCTTGACGGTATGGAAGTTAGCCAATTCACATACTTCCAAGTTGTTGGTGAATTAGATGTTAAGCCAACTATGAGTGAAATCACTTACGGTGTTGAACGCCTTGCGTCATATATTCAGGATGTTAACTCAGTATTTGATCTTGAATGGGGTAATGGCATTCTTTATCGTGATATCTTCAAGCAACCAGAATATGAACATTCTAAATATGCATTTGAAGAATCAAATCAAGAACAATTGCTTCAGTTCTTTGATATTTATGAAGCAACTGCTAAGCGTTTATTAGATAAGAATTTGGTTCACCCAGCATACGATTATATTTTGAAGTGTTCACATACTTTTAACTTGCTTGATGCTCGTGGTGCTGTTTCAGTTACTGAACGTGCTGGTTATTTATCAAGAATTAGAAATCTTGCGCATGAAGTTGCTGTCAAATTTGTCGAAGAACGTGAAAAACGTGGCTTCCCATTGCTTAAAAGTGCAGAAGACAAAAAGGCGGGGGTAGAAAATGGCTAAAGATTATTTATTTGAAATTGGTACTGAAGAAATGCCAGCTCACGTTGTACCACGCAGCGTTAAGCAATTAGCTGACAGAACAAGAAAATTTTTAAAAGAAAATGGCTTGAAATTTAAAGATATTAAGACTTTTTCAACTCCACGTCGTTTGACTATTTTGGTTGAAGATTTGGCTGAAAAGCAAGACGATATTGATGAAGTTAAAAAAGGTCCAGCTAAGAAGATTGCTCAAGATCAAGATGGTAATTGGACTAAGGCTGCTCAAGGATTTGCTCGTGGCCAAGGAATGACTACAGACGATATCTATTTTGAAGAACTTAAGGGTACTGAATACGCTTATGTTCACGTTCAAAAGGAAGGTAAGAAAGCTAGTGATATCTTACTTGGTATGAGCGATATCATTAAGGCGATGACTTTCCCTACTAAGATGCGGTGGGATTCAAATGATTTTGAGTTTGTTCGTCCAATTCACTGGCTTGTTTCATTATTTGGCAGTGATGTAATTCCCGTTAAGATTTTGGATATTACTGCAGGTCGTAAGACTCAAGGCCATCGTTTCTTAGGCGATTCAGTTGTTTTGGCCAATGCTGATGACTATGAAGATGCATTAAAAGATCAATTTGTAATTGCTGATGCAGATGAACGTAAAGATATGATCGTTCGTCAAATGAATGAATTAGTTAAGAAGAACAACTGGCAAGTTAAACCAGATCGTGATTTACTCGAAGAAGTTACTTATTTAGTAGAATATCCGACTGTATTTGCTGGTTCATTTGATGAAAAGTATTTGAAGATTCCTGATGAAGTGCTGATTACTTCAATGAAAGACAATCAAAGATACTTTGAAGTCTATGATGAAAATGGTAAGTTAATTAATCACTTTATTGCTGTTCGTAACGGAAATAAAGATTACCTTGATAATGTTATTTCAGGTAATGAAAAAGTTTTAGTTGCTCGTTTGGACGATGCTCAATTCTTCTATGATGAAGACCGCAAGTATCCACTTAGTCATTTTGTTGATCGTCTTAAGAATGTTTCATTCCACGATAAGATTGGTTCAATGGCTGAAAAGATGCAACGTGTTCGCATGATTGGTGATTACTTAGCTAAGCGTTGGGATTTACCAGAGAATGTAGTCAAGGATTTCGACCGTGCTAGTGAACTTTACAAGTTTGACTTAGTTACCCAAATGGTTGGTGAGTTTGCAGAACTTCAAGGTGTAATGGGCATGCATTATGCTCGTCTTGCAGGTGAGGACGAAGAAGTTTCAGTTGCAATCAAGGAACACTACATGCCTGCCACTGCTGAAGGTCCACTTCCTGAAACTACGGTTGGTTCATTATTATCAATTGCTGATAAAATTGATACAATTGTAACCTTCTTTGGTGCAGGAATGATTCCTACATCATCTAATGACCCATACGCACTTCGTCGTTATGCATATGGTATTGTAAGAATCTTACTTAATGAGAAGTGGTCATTACCATTTAACGAAGTTTTACCAGAAATCATTAGTATGCTTAATGGTGTAACTCCAGCTAAGCTACCTAAGAGTGATGCTGACCAGGAAATTGCAGACTTCATTCGTGATCGTGTCAAGCAATACTTACAAAAGAATGACTTCAAGTATGATATTATTGATGCTGTTCTTGCTTCAAGTCAACAAGATCCAAGTCAAATTTTAGCAGCAGCTACTGTATTGCAACTTCACCATGATGATGAAGAATTCAAGCCAGTAGTTGAGAGTTTGACTAGAATTGATAACATCTTAAAGAAGGCTAAATTTAAGAGTAATACTGCTGTTGATGAAAGTCTCTTTGATGATAACAGTGAAAAAGAACTTTACGCTGGCGTTCAAAACTTGCAAGATATTGAAAGTTTGGCTGATCTCTACCAAGGTTTTGTTCAACTGCAACCAGTGATTGATCAATACTTTGAAACTAATATGATCATGGCTAAGGACGAAAAGGTCAAGAATAACCGCTTAGCACAATTATATGCAGTTAATGAATTAGCAGATCGTTTAGGTGACTTAAGCAAGTTAGTTATTAAGTAGTTAATTTAGATAGAAAAAGGGTGATTCATATGGCTGGACGGATTCCTGAAGATTTTATTTCAGAGGTTCGCAGTAACGTCAATATTGTTGATGTTATCAGTCAGTACGTTTCGCTTGAGAAAAAAGGCAAAGACTATATTGGTCTTTGCCCTTTTCATCAAGAAAAAACTCCGTCGTTTACTGTAAATGCTGATAAGCAGTTTTTTAAGTGCTTTGGTTGTGGTAAGGGTGGAAATGTTTTTAAATTCTTGATGTATAAGGATGATTTAACTTTTCCCGAAAGCGTCGAGCGAGTAGCTGAGTTTGCCCATATTGCTATGCCTAATGGATATGGTCATAATAGTGGAACAAAATTAAATCCACTTATGCAAATGCATCAGGATGCCGTTGATTTTTATCATCGTGTGCTTTTGACTACTAAAGCCGGTGAACGGGGGATGCAGTATGCTCAAAAGCGAGAACTAGATCAAGAAATATTAGATCATTTTAAGATAGGCTATGCACCTAAGGCTGATAATGTTTTGATTACTTATTTACGTAGTAAAGGTTATCAAGATGATGATCTAGCACAAAGTGGCTTATTTGTTCAAGCTAGGGATGGGCAGTTATACGACCGTTTTCGTGACCGTTTGATGTTTCCATTGGATAATGAAAATGGGAGAACGATAGGCTTTTCTGGTAGACGAATTTCTGATGATAAGACCGAAGCTAAGTATATGAATAGTCCTGAAACGGAGATTTTTACCAAGTCAAAGGTATTATTCCACTTTGCAGAAGCAAAGAAAGCAGCTCGTGGTGAAGGTCACTTAGTTCTATATGAAGGTTATATGGATGTAATTGCAGCATATAAAGCAGGGGTGAAATCGGGAATTGCCTCAATGGGAACTAGTTTAACAGATGACCAAATATATTTGTTGAGACGTATTACTCCTAATATCATTATTAATTATGATGGAGATGATCCAGGAGTCCATGCCGAAGAACGTGCTGCACGTATGTTTAATAAAGATGGCAATTTTAATTTAGGAATTGTAGTTTTACCAGAAAAACTAGATCCTGATGAATACGTCAAAAAATATGGCGCTGAGAAGTATCTGGAAGAAGTCAAAGGTGCCTTAACGCCGACTGACTTTTTCTTAAAACGGTTGGAACAAAAATATAACTTAGATAATGACCGTGAAAAGATTGCTTATTTAGGTGAGGCCGTAAAAGAAATTGCACAAGTGCGCAATCCAGTTGAGCAAGATATGTATACTGAAAAATTGGCGAAGTCTAGTGGGGTTTCTATTGCTTCGTTAAAGGCAAATCTTGCTAAAGAAAGACGGCGAAATAATCGGGCACGCAATCATGTACGTAATTCTCAAAGAAATTCACCTGATTATCCGATAGACGTACCTTTACCTGGTGATGAAGACGTGCCTACAGAGCAGTCAGTAGTTGAAAAAAATCCTAGTCAGACCAGACTCTTGTATTTATTTATTCATTCAACTGATGCTCAAAAATATATGTTAGAAGGGCAATTTCATTTTCCTAATCAGGATTTTGAAACTCTGGCACAGGATTGGTTAAAATATGCGGAAACTCATGAAAATCCACAAATTGATGGGTTCTTAGATTTTATTCCTGAGCAACTTCAAGGTATAATAGTAGATGCTGAAATGGCACAGATGCCAAAAGATTCTACAATTCAAGAAGTTGATGCTTTGGTTCTAGCATTAAAAAGACGCAACATCTATTCCAGGCTGAATGAGCTTCAAGCTCAATTACAGGATGCTAAGCGCAAAAATGATGCACAAGGAATTATTGCAATCACTCAGGAGATTATTGGATTAAAACGGATCTTAGGTTAATAAGGAGGCTTTTTAGTGGCAGAAAAAGAAACTACACAAAAACTATCTTTGGATAAGATGGTTAAGCAAGTCGTAAAAGACGTAAAGAAAGATAAGTCGATCACTGAAGAAGATTTCACTGCTCGTTTGATTAAGCCTTATAACTTACAAGGCAAGGCTGTAGATCAACTAGTACAAGAGTTTGAAGATAATGGTATTAGCATTGTTGATGAAAACGGTGATCCTTCAAAGTTAGCCTTAAAGAAACAAAAGGATGTTGAAAAGGCTGAATTAAAGGATATGTCTGCTCCATCAAGCGTACGCATGAACGATCCAGTGCGGATGTATTTGAAGGAAATTGGTCGTGTACCACTTCTTACTGCTGATCAAGAAATTGCTCTTGCCAAAAGAATTGAATCCGGGGATGAAGAGGCAAAGCAAGAATTAGCCGAAGCCAACCTTCGTTTGGTAGTTTCTATTGCTAAGCGTTATGTAGGACGTGGTATGTCATTCCTTGATTTGATTCAAGAAGGTAATATGGGACTAATGAAAGCCGTTGATAAGTTTGATTATCGTCTAGGCTTTAAGTTCTCAACCTACGCAACTTGGTGGATTAGACAGGCAATTACTCGTGCGATCGCTGACCAAGCACGTACAATTAGAATTCCTGTTCACATGGTCGAAACAATTAATAAATTGATCAGGATACAACGTCAATTGTTACAGGACTTAGGCCGTGAACCTACACCAGAAGAAATTGGTGCAGAAATGAATATGCCAACCAATAAAGTACGTGATATTCTAAAAATTGCTCAAGAACCTGTTTCATTAGAAACGCCTATTGGCGAAGAGGATGATTCACACTTAGGCGACTTTATTGAGGATAAGGATGCAACTAGTCCAGAACAACACGCTTCTTACGAAATGTTGAAGGAACAACTTGAACAAGTACTTGAGACTTTAACTGATCGTGAGGAAAATGTTTTGCGTTTGCGTTTTGGTCTTGATGATGGTCGTACCCGTACTTTGGAAGAAGTAGGTAAGGTATTTGGTGTTACCAGAGAGCGTATTCGTCAGATTGAAGCTAAGGCATTACGTAAGTTGCGTCATCCAAGTCGCTCAAATCAATTACGTGATTTCATGGATTAATTATAATTATCTATATTAAAAGAGCTAAGTTTTACTTAGCTCTTTTTTATTGGACTGGATCTTTACCTGCTGCCCTTAGATTATCTTCAATGATTTTCATTGGATTTAACCAAGTGCCATTATCTTTCCAATAGTATTTGCATGGCGTATTGTCATGCTTTTTATCAATGTAATCTTTATCTGTCTTAGTAACTCCTAAATGAATGTGAGAGCCGGTCAGTTTACCAATTTTTTGTCCCAACTTGACTTTTTGACCTTTTTTAATATAAATATCAGTAATACTGAGGAAGCCTTCCTGGTAAACTTCAACATAGCCATCATCGGAAATAATCCAAATATAAAGTCCTAAACCTGGGGCGTATTTAACACGATGGACAGTTCCCGCATGCACAGCATATACGGAAGAATGTCCAACTTCACTAAATCCGAAGTCATAGCCATCATGAAAATAACTCTTGCTAGGATAGACTCGACGAATGACGTCAGTTTCACCAAACTTTTGTCCAGATTTAAATTTGATTTTCTTTTCATAGAGCTTCTTAAAAGGGTAACCCCAAGTAACATGAACGACTTTTTTCTTTTTAGCAGTCTTCTTTTTCTTAACCGTGTGAGTTTGTGGTCGTAAACTATTCAGATTGTTTTGCCATAAGGGAATAGAGGCAAAAGCTAAAATAGCAATTAAAGCAGCTAAAAGTGCAAACTTACTTTCAGTTTTTTTCATTAAAATAGCTCATCTCGCTTTCCGTCAAGCATATGTTCACTAATTGTTTGTTCAAAAAATACTGGTAAATCATGATCAAAATTGTAAGCTAACTTTTGCTTTTTCAATTCTTTAGCACTCATCCAGGTTAGTTTACCTTCGTCTGATTCTTTAACGGTACCCGAAAATTGTTCAGCTATGTAGAAAAATACTAAATAACGTTCATCATTGTGATCATAAAATTGTTTAACACCAACTAATTGAGGATGACTAATCGTTAATCCAGTTTCTTCTTTGACTTCCCTGACGACAGAATCATGAAAAGATTCATGCGCTTCAACATGACCTCCAGGAAAAGTAAGTCCTGGCCAGACCGGATCGTTGCGATCAAGAACTAAAACCTGATCTTTGTTTTTAACCATGCACATATTAGTTAATGTGACATTTTCTGTTCTACTCATGTAAAAAACCCGCTTTCTGTGACGATTATATCAAATAGTAGCAAAATAAGACTATGAAATATGCTAAAATTTGTTTAACCATATCTTTTATGGAGGAAACATGAATTTAAGATTAAATACGTTGGCAAAGATGGTAGATCCTGGCAGTCGAGTGGCTGATATTGGAACTGATCATGCATACTTGCCAATTGAATTAGTAAAAAATGGCAAAATTGATTATGCAATTGCTAGTGACGTTGCAGAGGGCCCTCTTGAAAATGCTAAAAATGATATTGCAGCAGCTGGGTTAACCGAGCAAATTGAAACTCGCTTAGGTAGTGGGTTAGAAACCGTTACTCATGCTGATCAGATTGATACAGTTGTGATTGCCGGAATGGGCGGCAAGTTAATGACTGATATTCTTGATAGAGCTTGGAGCAAAGATGCACAATTTAAAACTCTGGTACTAGAACCTAATATAGGCGAAGCAGGGGTACGTAATTGGCTGATGATGCATAATTATAAGATTATCTCAGAAAAATTAATTGCAGAGGCTGGGCATACTTATGAATTAATTAAGGCTAGCTTAACTGAAGAAAAGCATGAGATGACTGAAAAGGAAATCTTTTTTGGCCCCTTTATTGTACAAGAAAAGAATCCAGTTTTTTATCAGAAATGGGAAGGCCAACTCGCTTATTATCAAAGATTGCTGGTTAATTTGAATAAAGCAAGAAAAAAAGACGAAGATCGAATCAATGAAGTAGATCATGATATTAAATTAATCAAGGAGGAATTGGAGAAATGACCAAAGTAAAAGACATTGTTGCGCGCTTGCGACAAGATTTTCCGGAAAACATTGCTTCACAAGGTGATCCTGTTGGTATGCAAATTGGATCAATGGAGGCTGATGTTACCAAAGTAATGACTACTTTAGATGTACGTCCCCAGGTAGTTGAAGAAGCTGTTGAAAAAGGGGTTGATTTCATCGTTAGTCACCATCCTGTAATGTTTAGACCAGCACAAAATTTGAATTTTGCGAATGCACAAAACGCAATGTATGGCAATATTATCAAGAATGGAATTACTGTTTATTCAATTCATACTAATTCAGATAAAGCCCAAGATGGATCTGCTGATTGGCAAGCAGAGGAATTAGGTCTGCAAGATGTTGAACCATTTTGTCTGGATGATGATGGAATTGCTATGGGTAGAAAAGGAAAGTTACCTAGAACAATGACTGCTTATGATTTTGCCTATTATGTTAAAGAAAAAATGCAAATTAAAATGGCACGTCTGATTACTGCAAACAATGAAAAGCCAATTACCAGTGTAGGATTTATTTGTGGCGATGGTGGTAAATATTGGACTAGAGCCTTAGATGACCATTTAGATGCTTTTATTACTGGGGATGTTTATTATCATGTAGGCCATGATATGATTTCATCTGGTTTAACTGTTGTTGATCCTGGTCATTATACTGAAAAACTATTTAAGTACAAGGTCTATGATCGACTTAAAAAGTGGAATGAAGAAAATAACTGGAATGTTGGAATTGAGCTTTCCGAGGTTTCTACCAATCCATTTCAAGACTTATTTTAATTAGAAAGAGAGTTATATATGGAATATTCTAATTTGTTACCTAGATTTTTAAAGTACGTTAAAGTTAATTCGCGTTCTGACGAACATTCAGATCGCTTTCCATCAACTGAAAGAGAAGAAAACTTCCAAAAGAATGTCATTATGAAGGATCTTGAAGACTTAGGTTTAAGTGACATTCATTACAACCAAAAAGCAGGTAGTGTAATTGCTGAAATTCCTTCAAACGTTGACTATGATGTTCCGGTAATGGGCTTTTTAGCACATAGTGATACAGCTGACTTTAATTCAGAAAATGTTAAACCACAGATTCATGAAAATTATGATGGTGAAAGCAAAATTCAATTAGGCGATTCAGAATTTTACCTTGATCCAAAGGTCTTTCCACACTTGAAGAATTACAAGGGTCAAACTATAATTACTGCCTCAGGCGATACCTTGCTTGGTGGGGACGACAAGTGTGGTGTTTCTGAATTAATGACCTTTGCGGAATACTTAATGAATCATCCAGAAGTTAAGCACGGCAAGATTCGATTGGCCTTTACTCCCGATGAAGAAATTGGTACTGGTGCTGAACACTTTGATGTTGAAGACTTTGGTGCTGACTTTGCTTTTACTGTTGATGGTGAAGCTCCTGGTAAGTTAGATTGGGGTACATTCTCTGCGGCACAATTTAGTCTTGATATTCAGGGAGTTAATGTTCACCCAGCTGTTGCTAAGGGGCAAATGATTAATGCAATTCAAGTTGGAATTGACTTTCATAATCAACTGCCAGAACACGATCGCCCAGAACATACCGATGGACGCGAAGGTTTCTTCCATCTAATGAATTTTGCTGGTACTGTTGATAATGCTCACTTAGATTATATTATTCGTGATTTTGAACGTGATGGGCTTGAAGAGCGGAAGAATTTGGTTAAGTCAATCGTTAAGAAAATGAATGATGAATTCGGTACTGAACGAATTACACTTAAAATGTGGGACCAATATTACAACATGGCCGATGAATTAAAGAAACATATGGACATCGTTGACTTAGCGCGCGATGCTTATAAAGCAGAAGGTCTTGAAGTCAATGAAGACCCGGTTCGTGGTGGTACAGATGGCTCACAATTGACTTATATGGGCTTACCATGTCCTAATATTTTTGCCGGAGAAGAAAACATGCATGGTCGTTATGAATACACAGTTCTTGAGTCTATGTGGAAAGCGGTCGATGTCATGATTAAAATGGCTGAATTAAACGCTGAAAGAGCTAAGTAGTGAAACATTTTTGACTATAAACAGCGATAATTCTATTTATGATCTAATACGAAGAGGTTGATAGATTAGTAAATAGGATAAAGTAGTTAATAAATTAAAATTATGCACTGATAATATTAAAACGAAAAAGATAGTTTGTAATTACCGTCATTATAGGAATTATAGACTATCTTTTTGTTGTGCTTTTAACTTTTATGAACTTGTGAAACAAAGTGATTAAACTTAGCCCTTGCAAAAAGTGACTAAAGTGAGTATTATAGTTAGTGTAATAGACTAATAATACAGTGTAAAATAGGAGCTGAGTAAATGGAATTTAAAGATAATATTCCTATTTATCTTCAGATTGAACAATACTTGTATCGTCAAATTGCTTTAGGCAAGTTAACAGCTGGTGAGAAGATTCCTTCTGTTAGAAAACTTGCTCTAGAATTAACCGTTAATGTTAATACCGTGCAAAGAGCACTACAACAGATGAACAGTCAAGGTATTCTTTATACTAAACGTGGCGAAGGTAATTTTGTTACTGAAGATACTAAACTATTATCCGAAACCAAGCAGTCATTAATTAATAATGAATTAGAACAGTTTGTTCAAAATATGGAAGAGTTTGGAATAGGAAAGAATGGGTTAGTTTCAACGTTAGAGAATTATTTAAAAAATGGTGGGGATCAGAATGAATGATTTATTAGCTATTAAAGATGTAAGTTATAAGAAAAATCAGAAGCAAGTATTGCAAGATGTGAACTTGAATTTAGCTCCTGGCAAGATTGTTGCTTTACTTGGTGAAAATGGTGCTGGTAAGACCACTTTGATGCGAATTATTGCCGGTGTAGCTAAGAATTACAAAGGCGAAATTAATTTAGAGGGGGCAACAAAAGAGGCAGAAAGAAAGGCTAAGTTGTCTTTTACTGATGGTTTAACTGGCTTCAGCGATTCAACAAAGATCAAGGAAGTGGTTAAATTTTACGCAACGATTTTTCAAGATTTTGATGAGAATGAATTCGATGAGCTGCGTAAGTTTATGAAATTAGATCCTGAAATGAAGTTGAGTCAGTTATCACGAGGAATGCGTGAAAAATTGATTATTGCTTTAACATTTGCTCGTAAAGCAGATTTGTATTTACTTGATGAACCTTTTGGTGGGATTGATGCAATGGCTCGAAAGAAAATTATTAATTCCATCATTTTGTGGAAAGATGAAAAGGCAACGATTTTAATCTCAGATCACTTTGTCAATGAAATTTCATCATTGCTTGATGAAGTGGTTATTGTAAAAGATCATACCGTTTTGGAACACAAGTCAGCAGATGACATTCGTCAAACGCATAAGTCAATCGAAGAATACTATGAAAGTTTTTATGCAGATGAGGATGATGAATAATGACTAGTTTTAACACATTGTTTAATCGAATGTTTCAAGAAAAAAGCAAGTCAGTCTATTTAATCTTCTTAATTCAAGCCTTTGCTAGTTTATGTTTTACAATTATTGGTTTTGTTTCGGAAAATGGTACACCAGAATTTGTTAATGGAAAAGATACTAGTTCTGTCAATGTGATTGTTGCTTTTCTCGCTGTATTTGCAGTAATGATGCTGATAACGTCATTTATCGCTGATTTTGTTTATTGGATTATTTCTTCAATCAAGAATGAAAAAATTAATCGCAGTCAAACTTGGCGCTTGATTCCGGTAACTGATACTAAGTTTTTGCTTAGCAATTTTGGGACAGCATTTTTAACTTATATTTGGTTAGGAATTTTAGAAGCGGTCACGATAATCGTTACCCTTTTGCCGATGTTGTCTGATCAAGATGTGCGCAAAGCAATAGGTCAGGCTAGAATCCATCTTTCAGCAAGAGACTGGCAAACAATGCTCGAAAGTTTGCTGCTAATCATTTTTATTGGCTATGCTTGGTACGCAATTGTAAGTTTGCTTAACCTAGCAAGCCGCAGCATTATTGATTTTTTGCCAGGTGGCTCAAGTAAAGTATGGACCTTTATTATTAGAGTAATTGTAATTATTGCGATTATTTGGATTTTAGGCCATGCGGCAACAATTATCTTTTCAGTCTTAGGAAAGTTTAGTCCTTTTATGGTCAACAGCCAGGATATTAACTATGCCACTACGATTCTTCAATTCTTGGTCTTTGATGTTGTGATTACTTTGATCGATATCTTGCTTTTGAATAAATTCGTAGAAGCAAAACAGAATTAGGAGTTTTTTATGGCAAATTTTAAGACCTTGTTTAAGCAAATGTTTGTGCAAAAAAGGCGCTACGCTAACTTAGTTTTGTTATTACAAGTTTTTGCAGTCCTTTTTTTGCTGGTAATGGCTCTGTTAGATAAAAGCAATTTAGCTTATCTCAACATTAGTAAGGACAGTAATTGGCTAGATCGTTTGCTTAGTGCAGGAATGCTCAAAACGCCGATTGCCGATGTGATTTTTGTTGGTCTGCTTTGCTGGCAAAATGAAAAAATCAACCTCAGTCAAACTTGGCAGCTAGCTCCAGCTTCAAGTGTCAAAATCTGGCTGATTAATATGCTTTCTAGTTTAGTTGAATGTATTTATATTTTTGTAATTCAAGTCATTTTAGGCTTCGTTGCTGCTATGATTGATAATTTAAGTCATCATTATTCACTGCTTCATGACTTAGTTGATGCTAAAGTTACTTGGGCAGATGCTAGTTTATTAATTGAATTTCTATTGTTCTTAACTGGAACGGTTTTAGTTATTATGACTTTTGTCAGTTTTGCTAATTTTTTGACGAAAGTAATTGTTGATCAATTGCCAGTTAACAATAATATTGTCATTAAGTTATTTGTGATGGCAGTGATTGTGATTATTGCAATCTTGATTGCTGAACAGCTAAACGAACAAATTACTGCTATGTATTTGCATCGTTTTGCCAAAGAAGCAGCATATGATCCATTGGGTATTTCAGTGGTTGAGTACTTTGCAGGAGCAATTGTTTTAGGAGCAATCGACAGCTACTTAATGAGTAAATTTGTCGAACCTAAGATAATTAATCGTTAATTGAAGGGGAGGGGTAGATAGTGACGAATTTTTGGACCTTGTTTAGGCAAATGTGGACGCAAAAAAGAAAATTTATTTATTTGGTTTTCTTAATTAATATCTTTGCTGTAGTATTTTTATCAGGTTATTTTCTTCTTTTCAAAAATTGGAATGGTCTAGCAAATCTGCCGTCTAAAAATTTAGGGCAATTCTGGCGCAATAATTTTGTCTATGTGACTTTATACATTGATTTTGCCTTTTGTGCGATTACATGTTGGCAAAATGAAAAAATTAATCTGAGTCAAACCTGGCATTTAGCAGCTAGCGATGAACGAAAAACATACTTAGCTAATATATTTAGCAGTTTGCTGGCATGTGGTTATTTCTTCTTGCTGCAAGAAATCGTTAATAGTCTGTTGCTGATCCCTAGTTGCGGGGCAGACAGTTTTGCTCAAGCATTTCGTGAGTTTGGTCTGTATCCAATTAAAACAGTTCCCGGCGTTGAAATAACTAGCAATCGAATGCTTGCTTTTCATTGGTTGTTTATCATTTTGATAATTTTAATCATTTACTTCTTTGTCAGCTTTGCCAATTTTAGTTCGCGAGTAATTACTGATTTCTTGCCGTTTAAGAGTACAGTTTGGGCTCGCTTGTTAATTATCGCAATTTTGGTAATTGTCGCAGCTTACTGCGGCATGATCTTTATGTCTAAGTTACAGGGCTTTGTTGATAAGAGTCCAAATTTACAAGCAACCGATCCAATCTGGTTAGATGATTTATGCTTGTTTATTGTTAGCCTTGTTTTCGGTATTTTGAATCTAGTATTCGTGAAGAAATATCTTGAACCAAAAATAGATTAATTAATGCAAAAAAAGAGCTTCATTTCAATCAAGAAATGAAGCTCTTTTTTGTAGTTAACTAAGCATTAGCTGACATATAGTCATAAAGTTGATTTACTTCTTCAGCTGTAAATTGACCATCACCAGTTTTCATAGCATGGACTTTTTCAACTGATAGGTGACTAGCAAATGCTAGATCAGTGTCATTAACATGGTGTTTTACTTGAAAATTAATAATTGCATCAGATAATTCTTCTTGCTCATTCATAATAATTTCTCCTTACTCTTTAATTTTAATCAAATCAGGACGAAAAATAAAATTTTTTGTAATTTTTCAATTAAAATGTTTTCCATTGTGTAAACGGCCAATACCTGAATACGACTCGTCCAACTAGCGCGCTTCGTTTAACAAACCCAAAGTAACGGGAGTCCTTTGAGACGTCACGGTGATCTCCCATGACGAAGTAACTATCCTTAGGTACTCGCTTTTTTAAAGTGAAATTGTTAGTATAGAGTTCACCTAATTTATGTGACTTTCTTTGGTAGCCATTATTTAAATATGGTTCTGCAATTTGTTTGCCGTTAATGTAAAGCTTATCATTTTTAGAAGTAACCATATCACCAGGTGTACCAATAATTCGCTTGATATACAGAGCACCTTTTTGGTCTGGTGCTTTTAGAATGACGATATCATTTCGTTTAGGCGTAAAATGACGTACAGCAATCAAACGATCGCCATTCTCAAATGTGGGCTGCATTGATGGACCAGATACTGTTTCATTTGATAGGAAAAAACTAAAAATAAAGTAGTAAATTCCCATCAAAATTGCAAACATAATAATTATGTCTAAAACAAAGCGGCCAATGCTTTCATCATCATTTCTCTTTTTGGTTTCAACCATAGAATATCTCCTTTGCTTGCTAGTCTTATTATAACTGAATTCTCCGCCGTTGAATGGTAAAATCATATTAAGGTGTTTAAGTATGACAAAATTTTTGACGAAATTAACAAAATTAGAGCAAGAGATAAATCATCCTGCGGTTAAACGACAAGTTGAAGAAATAGCATTAATTGATAGTTATGTACAAGCAGGTAAGCCATTGAAGCGGGCACCACGCAGATTAGGTTTATTGCCAGATGAATTTGAAGAAGTTTTAGTTGAGGTGGGACCAGATAAAGAAGGGGCCTTAAGGGATTTAAATAATTTACTTAATAATTTTCGGCAATATCTCTCTTTAATATATGGCATCTGGTCTCTGCCTAATATTCAGACTGCGCAGTTAATTAAAAATAAGCTGCATGTACAAACAGCGTTAGAAATCATGGCAGGCAACGCGTATTGGTCTCAAGCTTTGGCTCAGGTTGGAATTAAAGTTCACAGTACAGACTCATTAGAGTGGGCCAAGACGTCGACCACTGGAGCTAAGCCTTTTTATCCAGTAGAAGATTTA
The DNA here is from genome assembly GCF_002553775.1 of Lactobacillus sp. UMNPBX16. Taxonomy (NCBI): domain Bacteria; kingdom Bacillati; phylum Bacillota; class Bacilli; order Lactobacillales; family Lactobacillaceae; genus Lactobacillus; species Lactobacillus sp. UMNPBX16. Next base: position 45,525 of record NZ_PCYU01000009.1, on the reverse strand, counting down.
CCAGCTGACCAAGCAATTAAGAAGTATCACACAGTTAATCTAGTTCTATGTTCGTGGTCACCAAATTTCGGTCACGGAGATTTAGAAACTGTGGCAGCTTGGCATAAGTATAATCCAAGTTGTCATTTGCTCTTTGTTGGTGAAAAAGATGGTGCTACTAATTCACCAGAATTTTGGCACCAAAATTGGTTTAAAAATAGTGCAGCTTTAGACGAGATTAATCATTCCTTGCAAAGCTTCGATTTTATTAATGAACAGGTATTTGAAATAAAAAATGAATTTTAAAAAGATATTTTTGTTACTGATTCTTTTATTATCTTTTTTAGGAATTGGAACAATGCTCTCCAATATTGAATCTAGTTATGCTGACGAATTGCTGGAAGCACACGGCTTAACTAATAATACCCGCTATTTTAGAACAGATAGTGATGAAAAGATTAGTATTTTCCTAAAATATTTGGACAAAAATTATGCGAATCATCAAATTCAACTGCATTTAGATAATAATTATGAAAAAAAACAAGTGCTTGTTTGGGCTAATCATGCCGTTACTGGCTTGCCAACTGAGAGTGGTCGCTATTTTTCGCCTGATGATTTTAAAGGACAGGTTTCTTTTGTGGTGCTGGGGCCAACAGTTAAACTTAATTTATTAGATGTGCAGAATAATAAATATGTTATTTTAGGCAAAAATTATTATTCTGTTATAGGCGAATTTAAGGACTATCCACAGGTAGAAATGGATAAATATTATCTAAGTACAGGAATTGATCAGCCAACTGCTAAAGACCAGCTCAAGAATTATCGAATTGTAGTAGATGCAACACCTGCAGTGATTGAAAAGATTGCTAAGCATTATCATGCTAGTTTGCATATTCCGTCTTTTGTTCAAGAGCATCATCGTGATCGTTTATCTGTCGTGCCGGATATTTTAATGTTAGTTGTTTGCCTATTGGTCGGAATGATCACAAATATGTTGCTTGCAATAGGAATTAAGCGTCAGGCTCGTTTAACACGTCTACACGATGATTTGCTGCGCAATTGGGTAATTAACCGCAGCGTACGTTTATTTTTAATAGAGGCTATTTTTGCCCTTGCTACATACTTCTTTTTAAGATGGCATGCCTTTTATTCAACATATGGTTCTTTAATAGTTACATTAATAGCTTCCTGGGTTGTAATTGTATTGGCGTTTTGTGGGATGGTCTATTACTTAGTGAGAAAGGACAGGAAAATTGCTAAATCTACCAAATGAATTTAAAACTAAATATGAAAAATTATTAGGTACCAAAAAAGCACAAGAACTATTTGCGGCGATGAATGAAGAGAGCAAAAAAGCTTTTAGAATTAATACATTGAAGCCTACTAAGGTTTCATATGAGCTTACTGATTCAGTACCGCAAATAAATTCAGCCTATTATGGTGAAGTATCGGGGGAAGATCCTGAGTGGGTAAGCGGTAGTGTTTATTCTCAAGATCCAGCGGCTATGTTTCCTGCGGCAATTAGTGGTGTTCGGCCAGGAGAGCGCGTGCTAGATCTGTGTGCTGCGCCTGGAGGAAAAACAACAGCATTAGGAGAACAATTGAAGGGTGAGGGCCTTTTAGTAGCTAATGAAATCTCTGCAACACGAGTAAAGGCACTACGGGAAAATATTGAACGTTGGGGCATCAGTAATGCCTTAATTACTAATGAAAGTCCAGAAAAGTTAGTTCCAATTTTTTCAGAATTTTTTGATGTGATTTTAGTCGATGCTCCATGTAGTGGTGAAGGAATGTTTAGAAAAAATCCGGAGGCAATTGGTTATTGGTCTCAAGACTATGTTTTAACATGCCAGAACCGTCAAAAAGAGATCCTCAATGAAGCTGTTAAGATGCTTCAACCTGGCGGACGCTTAATTTATTCAACTTGTACCTTTGCGCCAGAAGAGGATGAGCAGATTGTTAGCTGGTTAAATAAAGAATATGGTTTTACAATTTTAGATACAGGGATACAAGCTAATAAGATTGATGTTGGACAGCCTGAGTGGGCTGATGGAAATCCTGATTTGACTAAAACATTACGCTTTTGGCCTCAAGATGGTATAGGTGAAGGACAATTTGTGGCAGTTTTACAAAAAGTAGGTAAAGCTAGAATTGAAAAAAAGAGCAAAAACAAAAAAGCCAAGCGTGATCCGTGGCGCTTAACCCAAAATGATCAGGAACTAGTTGGTCAGGTAATGGATCAGTTTAATTTACCAGTTGCTTTAAGTGACTGGCGTAATAAAGCAAAAGTCCGTAATGAACATGTCTATATTCCTGCAATCAGTTTGCCTGAAAAAAGTAAGCTTCATGTAATTAATAATGGAGTCGAGTTGGGTATATTAAAGAAAAAACGTTTTGAACCAGGACATCAATTGGCAGAAGTGCTAGGTAAGGTAAAGCAAGAACGGGTTTATGATTTACCGACAATTGAAGAATACCAAAATTATTTGCACGGTGAAACCGTTAAAGTGGACAGTGATTTGCGGGGCTTTGTGTTAGTCAGCTATCAAAAATTAATATTTAGTTTTGGCAAAATCGCTGGTAATCAAGTATTGAAGAACTTTTACCCAAAGGGATTGAGAAAATGATAAAACTAATTGCGACAGATATGGACGGAACCTGGTTAACTGACCAGAAAGACTATGATAAAGAATTATTTTTGCGTGAATTTGCGGAAATGCAAAAGCAGGGGATTAAATTTGTAGTTGCTAGTGGCAATCAATATGCTAACTTAATGACTCGTTTTCCTGAGGTTTTGGATAAAATTTATTTTGTAGCTGAAAATGGGGCATTAGTTGCTCAAGGAAGACAAATTTTGCATGTTGACTCGTTAAGTGATGACATATATCAAACTTTATTAAAAATAACTACTGAATATCCATATCCAGCTGTAGTGATGGGGTTAGTAAGTGCTTATGTTAAAAAGAGCAGTGGACGAGCTTATAAACAAGAAATGAAAAAATACATGGAGCATATTACTGTAGTAGATTCTTTTGGAGAAATTGATGATCAGATTTTCAAGGTCAGTCTGACAGTGCCAGAAGATAAAATGTCTAAAATTTTGCGCGAATTAAAAGAAAAATATCCGGAGGTTGGTTTTGTTTCTGGTGCAGCAGACTCGATTGATATGCAAACTAAGGGAATGAATAAAGCAGTAGGTCTAGCATATTTGAGTCAAAAATTAGGGATCAAATCAAGTGAGATGATAGCTTTTGGCGATAGCGGTAATGATGTAGGAATGCTGAAATATGTAGGCCGTAGTTTTGCTACTGCAACGGCGTTGCCAGAAGCCAAACAAGCTGCAGGGCAAATTATTGGTTCAAGTAATGAAAGTGCTGTTCAAAAAGAAATTGCCAAATTGCTTGAAATTAAATAAGGAAAATTATGTAAAGTAAAAGCACTAGTAATCATTAACTAGTGCTTTTACTTTACAGTAACTGATCGATTTGAGCCTTTAATGGTAAATCATAGTATTTTTTTATTTGTACCAGGGATGCTAAATCTTTTTTGCCGTAAACAGCAATTAAAGCAGCCAATTCATTTTTCCAATTAGTAATTAATTGCTCTAATCCAGTACTACCATTTTGGATGTATTCTTGTAAAAAAACATTTGAAATACCAACAAATTTTCCTCCTAGAGCTAAACCTTTTAAAATATCTAGGGGATTACGTACTCCACCAGAAACAAAAAATTTAACTTGCTCTTGCCATGCCATCAGAGCAGTCACCACAGTAGGTAAACCTAAATCTTCTAAGTATGAAACGTCACTGGCATTACGTGCATTCTCAATCTGGGCAAAGTTTGTGCCACCAGAACCGGCGACATCGAAGTATTCAATGCCATTTACTTTTAAAAGATGAATACTTGTTTGATCCAATCCAAAACCGACTTCTTTAATAATAATGGGCAAATCGATAGCGGTACGAATTGCTTTAATTGAATCAAGCCAACGAAAGTCACGATCACCTTCAGGCATGGCAATTTCTTGTATTGTATTTAAATGGATCTGAAGCGCATCTGCATTTAATTCTTGGATAATTTGTTTAATTGCAGAGATTGGTGTTTCTGGATTAACATTAACAATTAGTACACCATCTGGATCTTCTGCTCTGGCAACCATAAAACTGTCTAGTTGATCATTTTCCTTAGCTAAAATGCTGGCAGATCCCAAAGCTAGGGCAATATTTTGCTGCTGGGCAACCTGTCCCAATGCTTGATTAATTTGTTTAGAAGCAGCTGAGCCACCAGTCATAGCATTGATAAAAAAAGGCGCAGAAACATTTTTGCCAAACATTTCTGATCCCAGAATAGTTGGATCGACTTTTGTTTCAGGCAGAGCAGGGCGCAACAAATGCAGTTGATCAAAACTATTATATTTTTCTTTATTAAAAAACATCTGAGCTAACTTCAGATGTTCTTCTTTTCTTTCAGATCTAATCGACATAGAACTCTCCATCAATGAGCCATGATAATCTGGTGAACCTTAAAATTAAGAGGCATAATTCCATTATGGCGCCATTCGCTTTCAAGTGCTTCAACATCGGTATTAGCATCTGTAATCACAATGCCACAGTCACCATTACCAGCACCAGAAGTTTTAGCAGCTCCACCAAAATTTTCTGCAATTTTGATTAATTGCGATAAACGTGGAATTTCAATGGCAATTTGGTTAATTTTGGCAAAGTGCTGCAACAATTTACGGTTAGCCCGAATTTGTTGTTTGATTAAAGCAATATTGTTTGCTTCGAAACCTTGAACCATCTTTAAAACACAAGCTCTAGAAGCTGCTAAGAAATTTTTATATTCCATATTCAAAGCCGCCTTATTAGCGTTAGTTTCATCAACGAGGCGTGAAGTTGATGCTGGCTTTTGACTCCAACCAATCATCAGTTTCATATCTTTAGGAGGAGTTAGTAATTCAACTTTTAAGCCAGGCCAAGCTTCATTAACGACTTGAACTAAAGTCTTATTAGCTAATTCTTGCTTTAACCATTTTTTGTCAAAAGTTTGGTAAGCTAACCAGCCGCCATAGACACTAGCTGCAATGTCACCAGCTGAGCCATTTCCTTGAACTGAATAGTGTGAAATAGCCGATAATTTATAAACCAGTTCATTGCTCATTTTTACGCCATAAAAACGCAAGATAGCTTTAACTGTAGCTACTGTGACAGCTGCACTTGAACCTAAACCATATTTTTTACCATCTGCAGAATCTAAGTCTGAATTGACGTGTAAATCATAGACTTTCATCTTGATATTTTGCTCAATACAATATTGTTCAGTAAATGAAATAGCTGACAAAATATATTCAAAAGGGTTGTCACGATTATCGATTACCATTTTTGAGCCCTGACGAACCCAATGAATCGAATCCTGTGAGTATTGCTTGGAGTGAATTAAGCCAGTTGCCCCTTTACTCTTAGTGATTGACACACGTACAAATTGGTTAACTGCTACTAAAATAGCAGGACAATCTTGCTCTAATACTGCATATTCTCCGGCAATATATAACTTTCCGGGCGCTTTTTCTGTTATCAAAAGAACTAAATCCTCGAATCTAATTAACTTTTTTAATTACAACTAGTCCAAATAAGTAATTCCAGGACCAAAACTTGCATTCACTATATTAACATTATTAAATTCGGACGAAAAGCGTTGAATGATATCTTTGCTATTTCTTAATTGGCAAAGTACCTTAATATTTGGTCCTGCATCAATTGTATAGTAACATTCAATTCCTTCAGTACGAAGTTGTTCAACTAATTTAATAGCTTGAATGGTTTGCGGCTCAAAGTAAGTGAATTCAGGCTGTGCAGTTAAATTAATTGCATGCATTTCATTTGCATTTAACTCAGCTAACTGGCCTAGGGCAGTGAAATCATTACTTTTTATAGCTTTGATCATTTCATTTAATTCTGAATCGTTGCGTTCAAGCCAGGGCCTGAAAAATGGAGAAGATTGGGCATCTTTCATACCATAAGTCGAAGAAATCTTTTTTTGTTTGGTATTTAATTCAACTGCTAAAAGGTGAAGATCCATCGTTGGTGTTTCATCTAGTGCATATGCGTAAGATGTTTCGTCACTATTACCTTTTTGCCAAACAGCAAAACCGCCATAAACGGAGCGGCTGGCAGAACCAGATCCAATCCTGGCTAAACGAGATAAATCTTCTAGATCAATGTTGATGTCATAGCATTGACAAAAAGCAGCAGCTAGTGCCGCAAAAGCAGAACTAGATGATGCTAATCCTGCAGAAGTAGGGACGTGATTGACAGATTTAACGATTAAATTGCCAGTGACGTGAAAACGAGCCTGCAATTTTTTTAGATAAGCAAAAACACGTTGACTAGCTGCAGCAGTTTGCTGTTGATTATTTAAGAAAAATTGATTTTCACCATCTGTTTTTTCAACGCTAGTATCAGTATAAAAAGCATCTAAAGTCATTGATAAACTAGACATTAAAGGAAGACGTAATTTGTCGTCAGCTTTGCCCCAGTACTTGATTAAAGCAATATTTGTATGTGCTCGTGCGGTTCTATTCATTAAATCTCCTCAATCCAGTAGTCACTAATTAAATCTTTACATTTAGCGGCAATTTCTTGGGCGACAGTTTCGTTATCGCACAAGGAAATAGTAATGCCGCCAAGACCTCCGCCTGATAATTTAAAGCCTAAAGCGTTATTTGACAAGGCAATTTTTTGCAGTTGGTCAATTTTATTTGTTGAAAGATCAAATGAGTGCAAAATTTCTTGTGCTTCATTAAAAATCTGTCCAACTGCTTGACGATCGTGCTTGATCCAAGCTTTTTTAGTAAGATCCGCTAATTCACCCAAGCGAGCTATTTTTTTCTTGGCATAGTCGGACTTTTCAAGCATTTTTTTAACTAAAAAAACAGCTTCCTTTGTATTGCCTAGTTGACCAGTATCCATGATTAACAGGGTAGCTCCTAATTTGGTTTGTAATATTTTAGGCCCCATTTTTTTATTAAAAAAAACTAGATAATCTGAATTAACAGTGGCTGCATCAAGACCAGAAGCTTTACCATGATTGATCATTTCAGCATGATTAGTTACAGTCATAATTTCTTTTTCAGTCATATTCAGCTGAAAGAATTGGTTCATTGCCTTAGTGGTACCTAATGCAACAGTAGCGCTTGAACCAAAACCACGTTCCATTGGAATTTCACCAGTGTATGTAATTTTAAGTGGATGGTTATTGCCAGCCTTTTTTTGCATATGTTTAACTACGTATTTTAGGCCATCATATTCTGCCGGTGCTTCAAATAATGGACCGTGATAGCGAGCGGTATCCATCCACATTTGAGAAGCAGATTCAACAGTAGTTTTAATGTGTAAAGCCTTAATTGGCATAGCTAAAGCATCATATCCATAAACTACTGAATGCTCCCCAATAATAATTACCTTGCCATGAGCTAAATAGCTGCTTTTCATTTTTAATCATCCTTAAAATAGATTTATACAAAAGATTGCCCTTGCTATGATAAAATAAAAAGCAAGGAGTGCGAACAAATGATCAAAATTCTTACAGGACGACAAACCGACCCATTACAAGAAAAAATTCTGGAAGAAGCAGTTGAAAACTATCAGCAACACCCAGAACAAGAAACTTTTATCATCGTTCCTAATCATATTAAGTTTACCACAGAAGTTAGGGCAATTAACAAATTAGCAACAAGCAAACAACAAACTGAGACTGCAGTTAAAAATTTGCATGTTTTGTCTTTTTCGCGTTTAGCTTGGTTTTTCTTAAAAGATGCCGAACAAGGATTGCCTAATCAACTAGATGATGCAGCTAGTGCAATGCTCTTAGCTCATATTATTGAGAACAAAAAAGATGAATTGACTATTTTTGAAAATGTTAATGTTAATTCTGGATTAGTAAATCAGCTTTATCAGACAATTTTGCAAGTTTATGACGGAAATTTAGATTTAGACGAGATATCAGAGGATAATTTAGATCAAGAAACTAAAAATAAATTACATGATTTGCGGATTATCTATGATGCCTTTATTAAAGAAATTGCGGGTAAATTCTCTACTAAGAATGAGGTTCAGCTGCAACTAAATGAAATTTTAGCTAAAAGTAAAAATTTAAAGCAAGCCAGTTTTTATTTCTGTGATTTTTCACATTTTTCATTACAGGAAACACTAACGATTAAAATTTTGATGCGTAAAGCAAAAGATGTAATCCTTGCGTTTAAAACGCGCTTAGGTGAAATTAATTCTAGTGCGGAAGAAGGAGATTATGATTATGTAATCCAGCAAACTATTAAGCGCTTAACGCTGTTCTTACAAGAGAGAAAAATGGACTACGTGACAGCAACTTTTCCGCTTAATTCGCAACCAAATGGTCGTGAAATATTAAATAGTCTTTGGACGGAGACAATTCCTAAAGTTGACGAATTGAAGCAGGTACAATTAGTTAAAGCAGACTCTCGATATGCAGAGGCTTATTTTGTAGCGCGGACTATTTATCAACAGGTAGCACTAAGCAACTATCGCTATCATGATTTTTTGATTTTAGCTCCAAATTTAAAGGAATACGAGACTTATTTGACGCCAATTTTACGTCAAAATCAGATTCCATTTTTTAATGATTTACAACAGGAAATGAAGTATCATCCTCTGGTTGTTTTAATTGAAAGCTTATTTAACTTACATGAGAATCCGTTTCAAACACAAAATATGCTAGCCATCCTAAAGACACACTTGTTAATACCTTCTTGGTATAAGGAAGAGGCGGAGTATATTCATGATGTTGATGAACTAGAGAATTTTGTTCTGGCTCATGGTATTAATCATAATTTATGGAAAAAACACTTTGATAATTTTGTGAATGCTGAAGTGATCCGCTTAGACAAAATGGATGATGAAGTAGCTAAGATCGATCGTTTGCGCAGCTACTTGGTTGATAAGATTTCAACATTTTTCAAAATAATAGAGCAAGAAAAAGATAGTCAAAAGGCGTTAACGATATTTTTTGAGTTCTTAACTAAGAATGGAATTGCCGACCGATTAGAAAAATGGCGTGATGAGGCCAATGAAGCCGGTGATTTACAGCAGGCGCAGCAACCAGAGCAATTATGGGATTTATTAATGCAGCTGTTGCAAGACTATTTAGCAATTAATCCTGAAACTTTTGATTTAAATGAATTCTTTAATATGTTAATTAGCGCTTTCCGAGAAGCAAATTTTTCCCAAATTCCTTCAACACTTGATGCGGTAAACCTTTCTGAAATGGGGATGGTACAAACTAGCGGCTATAAGCAAGTGTTTATCATTGGCGCTACTGCTAATAATTTACCCCAAATTCAGAAAATGCCAGGTTTTTTAACTACTGAAAACTTGAATCAGCTACAAAATAGTTTTAATTCAGAATCTTACTTAGAAGATAGTCAACAGCTTAATAACTTAGACCAAAATTATCAGTTTGGTTTGTCGCTAGCTTTAGCACAAGATAGGGTATATGTATCTTATCCAGTGCTTAATGCTTCAAATGAAGAACTTGATCCTTCAATTTATTATCAACGTTTAAAGGATTATGGTGCTCAGCAATTTGTTCAACATGATTTGCCAGAAAAGATGCAGGATCTTTTGTCTTTCATTACTAACCCTGATGCAAGTTTAGGCTATTTAACCTATATGAATTCAATAAATTCAGGTCTTGCTGTGCAAGAGTTATTAAAAATCACACAGGAGCAACTACCTCAAAAAACGAAGACAGTGCTTGAAGCAAGTGATTTTGATAACCAGCCAGAAAATATTGGTCAGGACTTGGCTAGTCAATTGTATGGTCAAAACTTGAATTCATCTGTGTCACAACTGGAAACTTTTTATGAAAATTCATATGAATATTTCTTGAATTATGGGCTTAAGCTGCGGCGACGGTTTGAAAATGAATTTGATGTTATTCAGGCTGGAAACTATTTTCACGAGACTTTTGACCGTTTAGTGAAAAAACTAAACAAGCAGCATACCGACTTAGCAGATTTAAGCAGCATAGAACTGGAACAAATGCTTAATTCGGTGCGAAATGTGATGAAGGATGAAGGAAAATATTCTCAATTAATGAATGATCCTTTTAATCAATATCTTTTCAAGTGTCTAGACCATACTACTTCTAAGGTAGCTCATAATTGGCGGCGCTCCTTGAAGGAAACCCCGTTACGGGCTAAGTATTCTGAATTAAGTTTTGGGTTAGGCGAAAAAATTAAAGGATTAAGCTTAGAAGTGCCAGATATATCAGGTCAACATAAAGTTGATTTGCGCGGTAAAATGGACCGGGTTGATTTGGCCAATTTCAATGATAAGGATCAAGTTTTAGCCCAGGTTATTGATTACAAGTCATCAGCTAAAAAATTTGATCTTGGGATGTTTTATAACGGAATTGCTTTACAGATGGTTTCTTATTTGGATGTTTTGACTAAAAATGATCAATTTTTTGCTGGAAAAGATCGTCTTTCATTATTGGGTGCTTTTTATCAAACTGTTACTAGACAATTAGAACGTTTGAATAGCAATAAACTAATTGATAGTAGTTTAAATTTGAAAAAGGGAGCAACTGATAGTAAACCCAAGCTGATGTATACTGGCTTAATCAGCAATGATCCAGAAATCTTAGTAGAAGCTGAGCCATTACTTGATGATCATCCTAGCTATTCTTCTGAACTGTATACTGGGGTTAAAACTAAGGCTAGAGGTGGCTTTAGCTTGCCACGTGACCGCAACTTTAGTGAGAAAGAAATTGAATTACTGCTAGAATACGATGAGTATCTTATTCGACAAGCATCAAGCCAAATTTTATCTGGAAAAATTGAACTTAATCCATATCGTTATGGCAAAGCGAAGAATGCCTTAACTTATTCTGATTATCGTGATGTATTCTTTTTTGATGCGATGCTGCGTCAAAATCAATATCATGAAATAAACAATCTGAATAAAAAAGAATTAATTCTTAAGATCAAAGAGAAATTAGGAAAGGAACAATAAAATTGTCTCAATTTACTAAAGAGCAACAACAAGCAATTGATGATCGTGGTCATGATATTCTGGTTTCTGCTTCTGCAGGTAGTGGTAAGACAACTGTTCTTGTTGAGCGCGTTTTAAGGGAGATTCTTTCGGGAACCCAAGTTGATGAATTATTAGTAATTACATTTACCAAAGCAGCAGCTGAAGAAATGAAAACTAGAATTAAACAGGCATTATCAGCTGAATTAGCAAAGCCGGGATCTAATCGCAGATATTTACGTGAGCAGCTAAATCAAGTGGATACTGCTAATATTTCTACAATTGATGCATTTTGTCTAGAAGTAATCCATCGCTTTTATTACTCTGTAAACTTAGATCCAAGTTTTAGTATTCTAACTGATGATACTCAGGCTGCATTGTTAAAAGAACGTGCATTACGTGAAATTGAAGGGGAGTTTCTAGAAGAGAAAGACGTAAATTTTAGGCATTTTTATGATAACTTTGCAGGGGATCGAGATGCGGATAGCCCGCGCGACTTGTTGCTAGATTTGTATGATTTTGCCATGGCCAAACCTGAGTATCGCTCATGGTTAAAAAAATTGGTTGATGTTTACGTGGTTAATGGCAGTATCGTGGAATCTGATTTGTGGCAAAAACAGATTAAGCCATACTTGCTTACTAGTATTGGCGACTTACAAGGGAAAATTAATGATTATTTAGAAAATCCAGTAATAGAAACAAAAGAGCTAGCTAAGGCTAAGGAAGCTTTTACCTTGTTTGCACAAAATTTAGATCATTTTGTTTTTGCTTTAGAAAATGATGCAGACTACGATAAACAACGAGAACTATTACGTTCGTGTGTTTTTACAGTGAATTATCGTAAGTCAAGTAAATGGGATGAAGATGTTCTAAATTTTTATGAAGACCTACAAAAGTTAAAAGATGAAGCAAAAAATTTTGTTTTTGATACTTTTACTTCATTTTTTGCTGTTGATGAACAAGAACAAATTAAAGTCATGCAGCGCGGCCAAAAGATTGTTGCTGCAATTGCTAAATCCGAGCTAGCCTTGATTGATCGGTTTAATAAGCTGAAGCGCAGTGAAAATTTGCTTGACTATAGTGATATGGAACAATTGGCTTATCAGATTTTGAGTCAAGATACATCGAATTCTCAAATGGCTCGTGAATTTTATCAAAATAAATTCAAAGAGATTTTGATTGATGAATATCAGGATATTAATGCTTTGCAAGAAAATATCATCCAGCAAATCAAAAATAAAGATAAAAATACGCTTTTCATGGTTGGTGATGTAAAGCAGTCGATCTATGGCTTTAGACAAGCAGAGCCAAGCTTATTTTTGAAAAAATACCATGATTTTGCCAATGATGATAATAAACAAACCAAAAGAATTCTGTTGTCAGATAATTTCCGCTCTACTGAGCCGGTTACCAAAATTGTAAATCAAGTATTTAAAAGTGTGCTAAGTTCAGATTTTGGCGGGATTGACTATCAAAAAGAAGGACAATTGATTTTTGGTGCTAAGTATTATCCTGAAAACACTCCTAAAGCTAGTGAAGTAATTGTTCATGAAAAGAAAAATAGCAGTAATGAAGATGAAAATGAGATAGATTTTTCTGAAATTCAAATGGTTTTAGCACGTATTAAGCAACTAAAAGAAGAGCGTGTACAAATCTTTGATAGTAAAACAGGAATGAGAGAGTTACGTTACAGTGATATTGCTATCTTGACTAGAAGTCGTAGTGATAATTTGGAAATAATGCAGGAATTTGCTAAGCAGGATATACCATTATTTGTAACTGATGCGAAGAATTATTTTCAAACTTTTGAATTGACTGTTATGATGAACTACTTAAAGATCATTGATAATCCCGATCAGGATATTCCATTAGTTTCAGTTTTACGTTCGCCTTTGTTTAATTTTGGTGAAAAGGATTTAGCTAAAATTCGTATCAAGAGTAAGAACTCTACTTTCTATAGTGCATTGACTTCTTATGTAGGTGTAGGAGATGAATTAAGTACTCGAATCAAAGATTTTTTAAATCAACTAGCTGATTTGCGCAAGTTTGCCACGGCACATCGTATTTCTGAATTGATTTGGAGCATTTATGCTAGGACAAATTTATTAGAGATAATGACCGCACTACCTAATGGTGAACAGCGACGAGTTAATCTAGAAGCTTTATATGAACGTGCTGCTTCATATGAGAGTGCAGGGTTCAAGGGATTATACCAATTTATCAATTTTATTAATCGGATGCGGCAAAGTCAGAAGGACTTGGCACAGCCTTTATTAACTAAAGAAGCTGGTAATGCGGTCAGATTAATGACTATTCATGGTTCTAAGGGACTAGAATTTCCGATCGTGTTTTATGTGGGGATGCAGCATAAATATCAAATGCGTGATTTAAAAGGTAACTATGTGATTAGCTCAGATAGTATAGGAATTACGCTCCGTGAAGAACATTATCGGATTGACTCTTTAGTTAAAGCGATGGGAAATGTAACTAAAAAAAGGCAATTATTAGAAGAAGAAGCGCGAATTCTTTATGTAGCATTAACGCGGGCTAAGCAGAAATTAATTTTGGTTGGCGATGTTCCTAATCTGGATAAACGAGTTAAAGAATGGTCGACTGAACTAAATCAGATTGGTCAATTATCGTTAGCAGATAAGTTATCTTCCACTAGTCCATTGAGTTTTATGGGACCTGCGTTGGCTTTAGATCGACACCTAGCTGTGAAAATGTCTGATATTACTAATTCGTTGGATAAGAGTCAGTCGTTTTTGTATATTAATTATGAAAATGCTAACGGTGAACTACCTGATTATCAGAAAGCGGAGACAAGTAATGATAAAACGCAAAGTAACCTTTTAAATCAAACCACGAAACGGCTTTATCAATTTAATTATCCGTTTAAAGATGCTAGTGAAACTACAGCTTATCAGGCGGTATCTGAAATAAAAAAAGCATTCAACGATCCGATCGAGACCGAATTAGAGAATGCTCACTTATTGACATCGACTAATCGTTATTTACAACCGATTGATACTAAACCTAATTTCTTGTATCAAACTAAGTTTACTGGTGCAGAAATTGGAACTGCTACACACATGATTTTGCAGTATTATGATTATCAAGGCAATGGTGCTGAAGATCAACTAGAAGTAGAAATTCAAGAATTGATTAAGCAAAAGAAACTGAATCCAGAAATTGTTTCTAGTTTAAAGAAAGACCAAATTGAGTGGTTTGTTCATAGCAATTTTGCCGAGGAATTTTGGCAAAAGCCAGAGAATTTAAAGCGAGAAATAGATTTTTCTAGTTTAATCTCCGCTAAAACTTTGTTTAAAAACTTTTCAGATCCTAATGCCAAAATTTTGGTTCATGGTACAATAGATGGCTATTTTGTCAAAAATGATGGTATTATTTTGTTTGACTACAAAACTGACCACGTTGATCAATCGCATTTATCTGAATCAATTGAATTGATTAAAGAAAAATATACAGGTCAGCTTAGACTATATGAACAAGCTATCAATGAATTTAGTCAAAAAAAAGTTATTGGAAAATATTTAATTCTGCTTGATGCTAAACAAGCGGTTGAAGTGAAATAGAGGAAGGAGGAAATTATGGCAAAAAGTTTTACTAAAGATACATTTGCTGTAGTTGATCTAGAGACTACAGGAACGCAACGTGAGAATGGGCATCATATTATTCAGTTTGGGTGTGCTATTATTAAAAATCTCAAGGTAGTTAAAACTTATTCATTTTTGATCAATCCGCATCGTGAAATACCACAATCAGTTGTTAATTTAACCGGAATTAATGATCAAGATGTAGCAAAACAAAGAGATTTTGATTATTATGCACCCAAAATTACTAAAATTTTGCAAAATACTGTTTTCGTAGCTCATAATGTTGACTTTGATTTGCCTTTTTTGAATTATGAACTAGTGCAACATGGTTATGAGGCACTTACAAATAAAGCAATTGATACTGTAGAACTGGCTAAGATTGCTTTTCCGACTTTTCCATCTTATAAGTTGAGTGATTTGACAACACAATTGGGGATTAAACATTTAGATCCACATAAGGCAGATTCTGATGCTTATGGGACTGCAGTTTTATTGCTTGAAATTTTTAATAAATTAGAAAGTCTACCTCAAGCTACACTGAATACCCTCAGTTCATTATCTCATGGGCTTATTCGGGATACATCTTGGGTGATTACAACGATTGCAGATAATTTACGTCAAGAAAAACGGCCTTTAGGTAAAGAATATATGCAAGTGCGTAATATTATTCTGCAAAAACAAAATGATAATTCTGAAGCACATGGTGGGAATGCTAAATTCCCAAAGACTGACTCAGAGAAACAAAAGCTATTTAAAGGTCGTTTACACTTTCGTAGAGCTCAAGTCGACCTAATTAATCATTTGCATCAGTTTATTAATGATCCAGATAAAAGAGCGATGCTAATTGAAGCACCTAACGGGACTGGGAAAACTTTTTCTTATCTTTTTGCTTATGCTTATCAGCTTTATTCTGGTAGAAAATTAGTTGTAGCTACACCAACTAAAGTGTTGCAAGAACAAGTGATTGAACATGAAATTCCGCAGTTATTTAAGGTGACTAAGTTGGATTTGACTGCAGAAGTAGTTAAGTCAAGTAGTCGTTACCTTGACCTTGACGGATTTGTACAGACGATTTTTCAAGGTACACCGAATAAGCAAACCTTGATATTACAGATGCAGATACTGGTTTGGCTGACTAAGACTAAAACTGGTGATTTAGATGAATTAAATTTAACTAACTATAATGCACCACTCTTTGCACAGATTCAACATCCAGGGGATGCAAGAGTAGGTAGCCGTTTTGCAGGGGTCGATTTTTGGAATTTAGCGCGTAAACGACAAGAAGAAGCGGATATATTGGTGACTAATCATGCTTATTTGGCTAACCACTATATGGATACAATTTGGGGTCAGAATCCGTATTTAGTCATTGATGAAGCTCATCGTTTCACAGACAATGTCGTAAGTTCGCGTAATGATTCTTTGCGTTTTGAAGCTTTGTGGGGAGTTTTAAGTCATCTCCGTAATTTGCTTTATTTCTCAGATGAAAGTGTTGAAGCGCAATTTAATGATGATGTGCAGCTGAACCTTTTACTAAAGAAAATAGATCCTAAAATTTTGGAATTAATTCAGTTAATTAATGAATTACAAAAGCAACTTTATTTTCAAAGAGATAATGCTGTTAATCGGACAGTTTTAGCTAATGGTAATCTAGAACTTAGTTTTCAAGGAAAAAGTTTATTTGGCGGAAATAGCAAGTTTAAAGCGATTTTACCTAAGTTCCAACAAAAATTAGAAGAGGTTAGGGACTTAACTAATCAGGTTTTATTTGAATTATATAATGAACAAGAACGCATGCTGGCTAATGTTGAGGTATTAGTTAATGAGATTACGGAACAAATTGATCGCCTAGATTATTACTCTGAAAAGGGCTATCAATTGGCTGATTTGCTTTCTGATCAAAAAGGTTTAGAGCAAGATGGCTTTATTTTGATGATTACTAATCCTGATGATCCACTAAGTACCAATTTAGACTGGTTAATGCTTGATGCTGGTGAAGTATTAAAACAAATCTATAGTCGTTTTGACCATATTGCCTTCGTCAGTGCTACTTTAACCAGTAATCGAAATTTTGAATATGCAATCAACCAGTTAGCTTTAACAGAATTACATCCGGTTGAATATATTGGTAAAAGTACTTTTAATATAAAAAAGCATTTGCAGGTACTGGCAGTTAATAATATGCCTAGCCCTGATAGTGAAGAATTTGAAAAGACTATTGCACAAATTTTACTTAGTGACATTCAAGATAAGCACCATGTACTTGTTTTGATGACTAATTTAGAAAAAATTAAAACTGTTTTTACCATGATTATGAATGAGCCACAGCTAAAAGATTTTGAAATCTTGGCCCAGGGATTGTCTGGTTCCAATAACCGAATTGCTAAGAGGTTTGTAATTGCTAAAAAGTCAATTATAATTGGTGCCGATAGTTTTTGGGAGGGAATTGATTTTCATGATTGTGGGATTGATACTGTTTTTGCGGCAAAAATCCCGTTTGAATCTCCTGATCAACCTGAAGTTCGTTTAAGGCAGAAGAAATTGGAAGATCAGGGAATCGATTCTTTTACTAAAGATAGTTTACCAAGAGCTGTCATTCGTTTTAGACAAGGAATGGGCCGTTTAATTAGAGGAGAACAGGATCATGGTCAATTTGTAATTTTAGACCCAAGATTATGGACTAAAGATTATGGTCAAGAGTTCCTTCAAACGATTCCTGTCAAAGTTGAAAAGGTTACTAGAGAAGAATTAAAAAAGAAATTAGAAAATAAATAATTATGTTACAAGATGATACAAGACAAACAATCAAGTTTGTGAGTTGGGTAATTGGTTTGATAATAGTTGCCTTTCTAGCCAGCATTGCTATCTTTTATTATGCTGGATCTAGAAGTCGGGGCAATGATCAAAAAGTTACGCAATTGGCTACTAGTAAAACACCAATTAGAAAGATTCAAAACTATTATCATTTAGATCGCGGCACTAGCAGCTATGCTATAGCAGGCACCAATAATAAGGGAAAACAATATTACTTTATTTATTTACCAAATTCTAAAAAGGCATATCTATATCCTGCGGCCAAAGGAATCACTGAATCTAAGATTAAAAATAAGTTTAAATCTATCCATACGGATGCTACAATAAATAATATTAATCTTGGTTGGTATAAGGGTGAGGCCGTTTGGGAAGTGGCCTACAAAAAACAAAACGGCAACCTAGGTTATACTTTATATGAATTCAAAAATGGAAATGATATCTCAGAAGTCGATAATTTGTAGAAACTTTGGTATTATGGAAATTGTATAATTGATAAAAAGGTGGATAGGAATTTATGACAGAATTGATTTCAATTAAAGATTCTTCTAAACATGTTGATGAAGAAGTCAAGATGCATGTTTGGTTAACAGATAAACGATCAAGCGGAAAGATTATCTTTTTGCAATTACGTGATGGTACTGCATTTTTCCAAGGGGTAGTACGTAAGAATGATGTATCAGAAGAAGTATTTGATACTGCTAAGTCACTTAGACAAGAAGCAAGTTTTTACATTACTGGTACTGTTCATGAAGACGCACGTTCACACTTTGGTTATGAAATTCAAATCACTGATTTAAAAGTGGTTTCAAACAATGAAGGTTACCCAATTGGTAATAAGGAACATGGTGTTGACTTCTTACTTGATCACCGCCACTTATGGTTAAGATCAAAGAAACCATTTGCTATTATGCAAATTAGAAATACCATGTTTAAGGCTACTGTAGATTTCTTTGAAAAAGAAGGCTTTATCAAATTTGATGCACCTATCTTTATGCATTCAGCTCCAGAAGGTACTACTCAATTATTCCATGTAGAATACTTTGACCACGATGCATATCTTTCACAATCAGGTCAATTGTATGGTGAAGCCGGTGCTATGGCTTATGGTAAGATCTTTACTTTTGGTCCAACTTTTAGAGCAGAAGAATCAAAGGGTCGTCGTCACATGACTGAATTCTGGATGATGGAACCAGAAATGGCTTGGATGCATCAAGATGAATCGTTAGATATTCAAGAAAGATATCTTGCCTACATGGTGAAGCAAGTTCTAGAAAATAATGAATATGAACTTAAGATTCTTGGTAGAGATCCTGAAAAACTTCGCCCAACTACTGAAGGTAACTTCGTTCGTCTTCCATACGATGATGCAATTAAAATGCTTCAAGATGCTGGACGTGATATTAAGTGGGGCGATGACTTTGGTGCTCCAGATGAAGGCTATATTTCAGAACAATATGATCGTCCAGTCTTCATTGTCAACTATCCAACCTCAATTAAGCCATTCTATATGAAGAAGAATCCTGATAATCCTAAGGAATACTTATGTGCTGATGTAATTGCACCAGAAGGTTATGGTGAAATTTTTGGTGGCTCAGAACGTGAAGGAAATTACGAAATCCTTAAGCAACAAATTGAAGATGCTGGCTTAAACTTGGAAGATTACCAATGGTACCTTGATCTTCGTAAATTTGGTGGAGTTCCTCACTCAGGATTTGGTATGGGCTTTGAACGTACAATTGCTTGGGTTTGTCACCTTGACCACATTCGTGAAGCAATTCCGTTCCCAAGATTGATTAACAGAATGCAACCTTAATTTGGTTAATAATTAAATATTGATACACAAAGTTGGACTAGTTATTAGTTCAACTTTTGTTTTTGAAAGGAAATTATTTTGGAATTTAATGATTATCGGGCATTAGGCTTTACAACCTTACAAAATGGATTGATCGCTTACTACCCTCAATTAGGCATTAGTGATGCTGAACTAATTTTGATAATCCAATTGGAAGCATTTAGCCAACGAGGTGAGAGTTTTCCATCTAATGAAAAGATTGCTGCTAATACTAATTTATCGGTTAGTGATGTGGGTAATCTTATTCAGCGGCTAATTGAACGAAATTATTTAACTATTGAACAAATGACTGATAGTCAGGATAAAATTGGTAATAAATATAGTCTCAATAAGTTGTATAATGCACTTGATCACTATATTGATCAAAACGTCTTGATCAAAGATAAGAAAAAAGATAAAACTGTTTCAGTTGCTAATAATTTAGAAAATAATCCGTTAAATTATTTGTCACGAAAAGTAGAAGTTGAATTTGGTCGCTATCTGAGTCCAATTGAACGAGAAGAGATTGCGCAATGGTTAAGTGTGGATCACTATGCTCCTGAATTAATTGAACTTGCTTTGCGAGAGGCTGTATTGTCTCAGGCATATTCTTTAAAGTATATTGATCGTGTTTTACTTAATTGGCAAAGGCATAGTCTGAAAACAACTGATGAAGTTGAGAGATTTTTGAAAAGGAATCGATAAAAATGACAGAAGATGTATTGAGTGATGAAGAAGCACGTAGAGTTTTGAAAAAAATTTTAGCATTGTATCCTGACGCACAAGGTGAATTGCAATGGGATACTAACTTTCATTTACTTTGTGCGGTTATGTTGAGCGCACAAACGACTGATAAGATGGTTAATCGTGTTATGCCTAGTTTTAGTAAAATGTTCCCAACCCCAGAAGTATTAGCAAAAGCTCCAATTGAAGAGATTGAGCATGAGATAAAAACTATTGGTCTATTTCGTTCAAAAGCTAAACATTTAAAGGCCACTGCGCAAATTTTGGTCGATAAATATAATGGACAGGTTCCTAAGGATAAAAAGTTATTGATGACCTTACCAGGGGTGGGAGAGAAAACTGCTAATGTTGTTTTGGCTGAAGGCTATGGTGTGCCAGCTATTGCTGTTGATACTCATGTGTCACGGATTTCTAAAAAGTTCCATATTGTAGATGACAAAGCTACTCCACATGAAGTAGAGAAGCGATTAGAAGCAATTTTACCTAAAAGTGAATGGATAAAAACGCACCATGCAATGATTCTATTTGGTCGTTATACAATGCCAGCTCGAGCTAAAGGCGATCCGTATTCTTATTTAAATTCCGAAAAGTAAAGCCGAAATAAATTCGGCTTTTTTTATTGAATAATTTTATATAATCTGTTGTTACTAAATTTTAATTTTATAATTTCAGGCCTCAACTACGTTTCGGCCAAAATAAAAACAGATAACAAAACGCTATCTGTTAATAAATATATTTAATTATTGCCTAGTCATTATCCGAATCATCATTACGTTCATGTGATTCTTCCTCAGGTTTTCTCGTTGATGAACTTTGTTGTGTTGAAGAAGATTGTGTTCTTCTTTGAGAGGAAGAGGCTCGCTGACTGCTATTGGATTGAGATGATGAGCCATTTTCACGACTTGATGATGATTGAGTAACTGCAGTTCTAGAAGATGAAGGAGTAGTTCCAGTATTATCGCTTGAAGTATCAGTTTCTTCGTCGTCTTCATCATAACTTGCTGCACTATTACCAATTCCGGCTGGGGCATGGCCTCGAACAAATAATTGCCAAGTGCCGCCACTAGTTGCTAATTCTGGAGGATTAGAGTTATTTACAATTTTCGCTCTTACAACTGAGCTAGGCTGTTTCCAGTCTAGGTTAGGCTTATTGTTCATTAGGTAGGTCATCATACTCTTATACATTAGCTGTGCAGATTGTTGACCTATTCCAGAAATAGTACCGTCCTTTAAATTATCGTAACCAGTCCAAACACCCATAACATATGATCTGGTATAACCAACGAACCATGAATCTTTTGGAGTTGAATTATAGCTTGGGTACTTAGCTAGATCTTCATCAGAGTATTTAACAGTACCGGTTTTACCAGCTTGATAAAGATCTGCAATTTTTGCATTAGTACCAGAGCCTCGTTTGATTACGCCTTTAAGCATATCGGTAATCATATAGGCAGTTGATTTCTTCATTACACGTACACCATTTGAATCATAATTTCTGGTTAATCCATCTGGTGTTTCAATCTTAGAAACAAATTGCGGCTTGTGGTATACGCCCATGGTGGCAAAAGCACTATAAGCACCAGTCATTTGTAAACTAGACGCATTAGCGCCAATTGCTACTGATAAACCAGATTTTGGTGAAACATTAACGCCCATTCGGCGAGCAAAAGCTGAAGCCCGTTTTACTCCAACTTCAGCAAGAGTTTTAACAGCTGGAACATTACGTGACTGCTCCAATGCATGTCGCATAGTCATCATCCCGTCGTATTTGTTGTCCCAGTCATATAATTGGATATTGGTACCAGGATAAACATACTTACTGTCATCAAACATTTTTGCTGTTGACCAATTCAAGTATTGAATAGCAGGTGCATAGTCAAGTACTGGCTTAATTGACGAACCGGTAGAGCGTACAGTTTGAACAGCCCGGTCTAATCCTAATTGAACAGAAGGTAAGTGACGTCCACCTAAGATTGCAACAACATGACCATTGTTTGGATCAACTACAGTTGCACCAATTTGCATTTTATTGTTTGTAAAAGGTACAGAACCGTTGTTAGCTAACTCGTACAGCTTGTTTTGAGCTTTTTGATCGATATTAATAGTAATCTTTAAATTATCGTGATATGGATCAAAGCCTTTGCTCTTAACTTCAGAAATTACCTCTTTAATGTATGGATCATCAATTTTTCTAAGCTTAGACTCGTTATTATTTCGATGTGATTTAAGTCCCTTACTAATTGGTTCAGCAACTGCTTGATTGTACTCAGCTTTAGTAATTTTGTCATTTTGTAGCATAGTCTTTAAAACAATATCACGCCGGTATTTGGCCTTTTGCGGATAAAGATATGGATCATATGCAACAGGTGCATTCGGCATCCCTGCAATCAATGCAGTTTGTGCCAAATCTAACTTACTTAGTGGCTTACCATAGTAGTAGTTAGAAGCAGTACCCATGCCATAATTTCCATAGTTCATAAAGACTTTATTAATATAAAATTCTAAGATTTGGTCTTTACTGAATTCATGTTGGACTTTCATAGCTAACCAAGCTTCTTGAGCTTTTCTCTTCAGAGTACGTTGAGAAGCGGCAGTAGAGAAGACCGTTAGCTTAACTAACTGCTGGGTTATAGTAGAACCACCTGCAGCAATACTATTACTTTTGGCATTAGTTAACATAGAACCAATAATTCTAATTGGGTCAACGCCTAACTTATCTTTGTAAAAACGTTTGTCTTCTACTGAAACTACAGCATCTTTTAATTGCTGAGGAATGTCTTTATTTTTAACATAAATTCTTTTTTCAGAACCAAGTGATAGTAAAAACTTACCATTATTAGTATATAGACTTGAAGATTTACCACTCTGCAATTGGTCCTGACTAATGTTAGGAGCATCTTTGGCATAAAAAGCAAAAAGCCCGATTCCAGAGATTACTATTAAAAATATCAGCAAAAAGATCCATTTAATGATTCTAATCCATAAGTGGCCACTACTTGGCCTTCGACCATGATAGTCTCTTCGTGATTCTCGTTTCATATTATTGTTATTATCTGCCATGATTATCTTTTCCTATCTGCAATGAATTTATCTACCGCCTTAAGATAAGGCAGTGTAGGACGAAAGCCACTTTTGATTTCAAAAGAATTGTTTTCAATTTCTTTTAAAGTCATTGAGCTTTTATCTTTTTTTCGCCAAGCTCGAATTACAAAACTAGCTGGAGTAACAAAGTAGCGCTCTAAGCTAGCGAACCTAATAATTGTAAAACAAATTCCTTGTTGTTTTAAGCATTCGTCCAAGTGAAAAATTTGGTGTTCATGAAAGTTTTTTAATGGGAAGTTAGTTTTATTCCGTGTTTCTTTTGCCTCAAAATCGAGATAGTACCCTTTATAAACACCATTATAGTCAGTTGTTGAAGCTTGCCTAAAGTAAGCTTCACGAATGACCGCCTTAGAACGTTTGGGATAATCAACTTTAACAATTTGAATTGGGGTTGGCTTTTTATGAACAACTGCAATTTCTTCCATTAAATAATATTTATTAGATTCATTGATTTGTTGCTCAAGTGTCATCCCACGATCAGAAAAGTTAACACCTTTTTTATGATGATATGATCGGTGAACTGGATGTTCATCTTTTTTAGTTACAGGTTTTCTAAATGCGGCTAAACTACCGCTAGGATATTTGACCATTGTCCTCACTCCTGTTAGCATTATAGCAATAAAGACTACATTTTTGAACATAAAGGGGGGGCTTAAACAAATGCAGCGTTTATGGGTGACTGGCTATCGCAGCTATGAATTAAATGTTTTTGGCGATCGTGATCCCAAGATAACTGTCATTAAATATGCCCTAAAAAATTACCTGACAAGTCTACTGGATGATGGGCAATTGGACTGGATTATTACTGGAGCTAACCTCGGTGTCGAACAGTGGACAGCTGAGGTTGGACTTGAATTAGGAGAAAAATATCCGGTAAGAACATCAATAATGATTCCATATGAAGAATTTGCTAATCGATGGAATGATAGTAACAAAGCTAAATTCTTAAATTTGAAGGAAAAAGTGGACTTTTTTGCTTCAACTTCTAATACCCCTTATCAAAGTCCACTTCAATTACGTAATTATCAAAATTTTATGATTCAGCATACTGATCGAGCATTGATGATCTATGATTCAGAGCACCCAGGTAAACCTAAATATGATTATAATTTAATCCAAAAATACCAGGAAACTAAAGAATATCCATTAGATTTAATTGATTTTTATGATTTACAAGATGCAGCTGAAGAATACCAAGAAAATCATCAAATAAATCATTTTTCTGAATAATATGGTAAAAATTTTATTAAAGTCTGTTTCTTTATTTTCAGTCAGCGTTGTTTTTGCTAAAATAGGGTGGAATGTAAAGGAGTTGTCAGTAAGATGGCAAATTTAAATGATATAAAATTATCAGGACAAGATATATTAAAGAAACAATTCAAAAGTAAAGTAAAGGGATATGATCCCGATGAAGTTGATGCATACTTAGATGAAGTAATTTCTGATTATACTACTTTTCAACAAATTATCGAAGATTTGTATGGTCAGATCGGTACGCTCCAACGTCAATTAATGGATGAAAAGCAAAAAGCAAAGAAAACAGTTGAGGCTGAAGAAGAAAAGGTTAAGACTTATATGCCAACGCATAGAAGAAGTGCGCCTGTGAAGTTTGCAGAAGATGCAGATGATACTCAAGGTGAAATTTCGACTAATATGGCTATTATTCAACGGATTTCAACTTTGGAAAGAAAAGTTTATAATCTAGAACAACACGTTTATGGATTAAAGCATTAATTTTTGCTATAATGATTAACAGTGTGAATTTTGAGTAGGCGCGGCTAGCTTATGTTAGCTGAGGAAAGTCCACGCACACACAGACTGCGATGTTTGTAGTGATCGTATTCAGCCTAACAAGCTGGAGGGGGACGTTAGTCTTCACGGCGGAAAAAGTGCTAAATCTTCGGACATGCATTACTATCCTGAAAAGTGCCACAGTGACGAAGCAAGGTCAGAAATGACTTTGGTGGAACGAGGTAAACCCTGCGAGTGTGAAACCCAAATTTGGTGGGGGAGTTTCGGCCTAAGGAAATGAACTAAAGGTCGGATTATTGCTTTAAGCAGTAAAGATAGATGACTACTGAAGGTAATCTTTGCCAGAGATTATTGGAACAAAACGTGGCTTATAGAAATTCACACAGGCAGAGTTGGGCTTTTAGGTCCAGCTCTTTTTTATTTTGAAAATGAAAGAGTAACAATGAAAGAATACCAACTTTACGCAACTATGGGCGCTGGTTTTGAAAGTGTCGTTAATAAAGAATTACAGTCTATGGGGTATAAGACCCGTGTTGAAAATGGTCGTGTCTTTTTTAAGGGTGGTCAAGAAGATATAGTTAGAACTAATCTTTGGCTGAGAACAGCTGACCGAATTAAAATTTTGCTAAAAGAGTTTAGAGCAACAGATTTTGATACCTTATTTAATGAGATTTATGATTTTGATTGGGCCGAATTATTGCCTGTTGACGCTAAGTTTCCTGTTCAAGGTAGAGCTGTAAAATCAAAATTGCACTCTGAACCAGATGTACAGTCAATTGTAAAAAAGGCAACTGTTAATAAGATGGTTGACCAGTACCATCGTCGTGGCTTTTTGCCAGAAACTGGTAATGAATATCCCTTAGATATTCATATTTATAAAAATGTAGCTCGAATTTCGCTAGATACTACAGGCGCTAGTTTGTTTAAACGTGGCTATCGAGTAGAGCATGGTGGAGCCCCTATGAAAGAAAACTTTGCGGCCGGGCTATTAAAACTAACTCCATATAATGGTACTCACCCCTTAATTGATCCTATGACTGGTTCAGGAACTTTAGCTATTGAGGCAGCATTAATTGCTAAAAATATAGCACCAGGAACCTGGCGTAAATTTGCCTTTGATGGTTTTGACTGGTTTAACCCTAAACTACATAATGAAGTATTAGCAAAGGCTAAGAGTGAAGTTAAGCCGCTTGAAGCACCGATTTGGGCTAGTGATATTGATCAGTCTGTTCTTGAAGTAGCTAAATTAAATGCTCACAATGCAGGTGTATTGCAAGATATTCGCTTTAAACAAATCGCAGTTAAAGACTTTACTACTGATCTAGAAAATGGAATTATAATTGCGAACCCACCTTATGGTAAGCGATTGAAGGATCGTGAGTCGGCAGAAGAACAGTATCGCCAAATGGGAGAAGTACTTAGACCGCTTAGTTCGTTCAGTCAGTATTACTTAACTGCAGATCCTAACTTTGAAAAATGTTTTGGTGCAAAGGCTACTAAGAAGCGCAAACTGTTTAACGGAAATTTGCGGGTTGATTTCTATCAGTATTGGGCTAACAGAAGGTAAGAAATGATTACAAAAGAGCTTAACACAGAATTTTGGGTGATCTCGGATACGCACCTAATCGCAGATAGTTTACATGATGAAGGACAAGCCTTTTCACGCATGCAAAAAACTAGTCAAGGTAAGGATTTGTATTATCAAGAAATAGCCCTTTCTGCTTTTATGCGAATGGCACAAAGAAAAAAGCCTGCCGCAATTATTGTAACTGGTGATGTGACATTTAACGGTGAACGAGTTTCTGCTGAGAAATTTGCTCAAATTTTTAAGCCGTTGAAAGAAACTAAAGTGTTAGTTTTACCTGGAAATCACGACATTTTTGATGGTTGGGCTAGAGAATTTCGTGGTAAAAAACAGTTCTATGCTGGTGAAATTAGCCCAATGTTTTGGCGCTCGATCTTTGATAAATCATATCGTGAGGCCTTAGATGAAGACGATAATTCATTGGCTTACAGTGTCCAACTGAATCCGCAATATCTTTTAGTTTTAGCGGATTCAAATATTTATGGAAAAGAAGAGACAACAGAAGCACCGCACACTCACGGCGAAATTGGAAAAGTACAATTAAAATGGATTGAAAAACAATTTCGTTATGCGCAGGAACATCAGTTACGTCCGGTTTTATTTATGCATCATAATTTATATGCACATAATCCAGCAGTTAACAAGGGCTATGTAGTTGATGACGCTGTTGAGCTACGACGTTTGTGTGCGCGTTACAACGTGAAATTAGCTTTTTCTGGTCATATTCATGCTCAAAATATTATGGGACCACAAGACATGACGCCTACAACTGAGATCGTTACATCAAGTTTTTGTTCTAATGATCAAGGCTATGGAGTAGTGCGAGTTCATTCACGGCACATTACATATGTGCGGCGTAATTTTGATATGACAAGATATTTAACGGATGAGGAAAAGGAAAATTATACTTTAGTTCATTATCATAAGTATTTAAAAGATCTACAGCTTGGTAGTATTTCTGCGGATATGATGCAAAGTGAATTAAATCAGTATCACGAAGACATCGAGTTAGTTAGGGCGATGGGGAATTTGTTTGGCTGGATGAACTATCATTTCTTTAATGGTCATAATCATATAAAGGCTAGCGAGTTGAATAAAATCCATGCTTCTAAAGAATATCAAGTTTTGATTAAGCACCATCCTGAGTATCGGTTATATCTAAAGACGCTGTACGACACAAGTGATCACTCTAATTTACAAGTGAAGATACGATACTAAACAAATTTTAGTATAATGGATACTGATTCTAAAGAAAGCGGACATGATTATGTTAAAAGATGAAACAAAATTTGATCAATTAGGGCAAAAGCTTTTTATGAAAGGTGTTTTGCAAGACTTCGAAAAGAAAAATGGTCCAATTAAGGGCAGAATGATGGTTACAGAAGGAAAGATTCCGCCGGAAATGTTAACTAAGCTGCAATCTGAATTGATGAATAGTAGTAATTGGATTGTAGTTGAAGGTAGTTTTGATTTTTATAATTATACTGTCGGCATGATTGTAGATTTGACTACAGGTAAGCCATTAGCAAATGGATGGTTGGTACCACAATTGGGTCACCCAGGGATGCAACCTGCAGAGAAATGGCAAGAATTTTTGATTGAAAAAGTCGTTGATGCAATCGATGAAAAAGGTAAGATTAATTTGCCGCTATATGTTTGGATTTCAGATCGTAGTGATTTGACCAAGACTGATCAAGATTTATAAAAATATTTTTAATTATGTAAAGCTTAAACAAAAAGGTAGGTCAATTTTGACCTACCTTTTTTAGGATTTATTTATGAGTATTAAGAAGTTATTGAATTAAGTAAGTAGATATTATTTAACCAGTTTAATTTTCAAAGTGAGCTAGTTATTAATTGCCTGAGCAGATTTTTGAGCATCCCACCAATCGGGTAAATCACACAATAACTTATTTAATGTATTATTGCGGTGCGAAATTGAGTTTCTCTCATTGAGATTCATTTCTGCAAAGGTTTTTCCTAGTTCTGGAACTACGAATAAAGCATCGTAACCATAGTTACTGCTACCATGTGGATACTTAGCAATTAATCCACTGATTCTACCAGCACTAACAATATCATTGCTTTCTTGACCTGGCCAAGTAAAGACAAAGGTAGTGTAGTAGCTAGCTGTCCTTTTTTCACTAGAAACTCCACCTAAATAGCCTAATAATTTAGCTTTATCATCTTGACCATTATGGTGGTAAGGCAAGATTCCTAAAGAGTTAAGTAGATAATCAACACTTAGACCTGAGCTTTCTGATAATGTAGGCAAATTGGTAAATTCAGCTAAACGATGTGCTGTAGCTCTAGCATTACTTAAAAATGTTGCCTCAGAATATGACTTTTGTGGTGCATAATCTACTTCAGCTAAACCAACTACTTTGATAGGAAGACTAAGCTGGTTAAGTTTATCTTGTAATTCATTAATTTTATTTTGGTCATATGTTGTAAATAATAAACTATCCATTATTTTCCCCATGCTTTCAAAAATAGATATACCATTTATAGTGTATCCGCTTTCATATACTGCACAGTCATTGTCTTATCTTTGTGAAGTAAAGTCAAGCATAGATAATAGCTTTTATCAAAAAGTCCATATACTTCAGGTTTTTAAACTGAATAATGTTATTTTTAATGACTAAGATTGTGAAAATTATAATATGAATTCATTTCAATTTATATTACTTTTATATTTATACCAATCTTGTATAACCTTTTGATATATAATTTCTCTGAGGTTGTTTTTTTATATGAAAAAACGAAATACATTTATCACACTAAACTTGTATCAAATTACACAAGATAGAGTGATTAATCAATTAATAAAAAAATAAAATTGTATTTTAATAAAAAAGAGAAAATCTTTTTTAGATTTTCTCAATTATGATTAACTAGCTATTAAAAATTTCCATAATGCATTATTGGTGTACCAGTTTTGCGGTTGAATTGCTCCTATACAGGCTACAATAATATAAATTGCTAATGTTGAGATTATGAATACAATGCCTAAGTTGACAATGTTGAATGGAAAGGTAGTTTTATGTTGTTTCATTGCGATGTGAATGGCGAAAGCCAACAGAACCAAACCTATAATAATTCCAAATTGATAATAAATTCTCATTTTCTCTCCTAAGTTACAGTTAAAAGTATACGTTAAAATCGGATTAAAGAGTGATTTTTATTTATCTAGCCTCTTTATTTTATCAAAATCAATGTTATATTAGAGAGGTAGAAAGAAGATTATGTACATATGTCTGTAGATATTTACAATGAAAAACTTGAACCATACGACGATGGTAAGCGTCATAAATTTAGTGGTACTTTTGATAGATTAAACGATCGCTTAGCTATTTTTAAGGATTTGCGTATTGCAGGTGCTGGTGGCAATCCAATTGTTAAGCAGTTAGCACTGCATTACTTGAAAACTTTCAAAGACCTTGATTTGAAGAGGGGCGATGTAGTTGAATTTGAAGGCATGGTTGAAAAAGATTCTAACAATGGCTTCACAATTGAACGTCCAACTCAAGCAGAAAAAATCAGATCAGCAGCTGCCGATGATGCTAAAGTTGACGTGGTTGGCGATGATTGGAATTGGTTTGAAAATTAG
This sequence comes from Lactobacillus sp. UMNPBX16, assembly GCF_002553775.1. NCBI lineage: Bacteria > Bacillati > Bacillota > Bacilli > Lactobacillales > Lactobacillaceae > Lactobacillus > Lactobacillus sp. UMNPBX16. The sequence continues at coordinate 15,427 of NZ_PCYU01000009.1, read as the reverse complement.
TTAACGGAAGTGACTTACGAGATGTAAGCCGCTTTTATTTTTGAAATTTAAGTCATAGCTAGAAATGTAGTAAAATTAAGCTTGTAAGGAGAATTAGATGCACTTTGATATCTTTAATCGAAAAACTGTCTCAACTGATAAAATGTTTTTCCAGACAACATTAAATCCTAAGCAAGCAATAATCATTGGCAATGGTGCTAAATTTCGACGTTGGGTTTTCTTTTCTACTAATTTTGCTACATTTTATGTAATCATTCTGTCAGCTATTAGTATTTTATTAATTAAGTCTAATGTTTCTGTACTAATTTGCTTACTATTAGCATTAGCAAATTTAGTAATTAATCGCTCAATACCTCGTTATTGGCAAACTTTCTTTGGCCCGAATGCTGAATATGGAAAAAATCATCGTCCAGCTATTTTGCCTATTTTATATATCATAACCTTGTTCGGTTGGCTTTGGAGCGTATCACATTTCGTAGGATCTTTAACTTTTATTACTGGTACATTTGTGCTAGTAGGTCTTGCAGGTAGTTTATTATCGCTCTGGATATGGATGAATTTGAATACTGTTAGTTGTGTTCCAATCAGTGAATTACAATGGCGAAGCAATGCCAAACGCAGGGGAATGTCTGATGAAGACATTGATAAGGTTATTGCTAGTTTAAAAAAGCGTAGAGCAATATATTTTAGTAAACACGATAAATAAAATTATAGACGAAAGATAGAATTTAATGACAGATTTTACAGAATTTGAAAGTACAATTTTTTCATCAGACGATAATTTTGCCATTCGAAAAATTAAACATAATGTCATTTTGACGTATCGCACTCAAGATGGTGAAAAAGAATATGAAAGCCTAAGTAAGAATACATATCGTGTATTTTTTGAAAATAATCTTGAAGTTAGTCGACTGTATCCACCTGATGAATTCAGTCACAATTGGCTAATCCAAATTTTAATGCCGCAACTTTCAATTAATTCGCTCAAATCTATGGCGATTGCCTTAACTACATTAGAAAGAATTGCGCAAAGTCAAGAAGGCATGCAATTATCTGAATATGTTAAAAATAGTGAGTTAGTAGAAATAAAGTCCTGGTTTGATCTGCGCAATAAATTGCGAAAAATATCCAAAGCTTATAGCCTAATTAAGCAAAGTACTGATCAAACAACACAGTGGCTAGGAAGTGATGGACATCGTTATCGTGAAGTGATTTTAGCCAATAGTTTACGGCTTAATTATGGTCAAGATGAAGTTGTTCGTTTAATTCCAATTAAAAATAATTGGGTTATTCAGTTTGTTAAAACTGATTTCAGTGCAACTGATGGCGTAATTGATCAGCTTTTTGCGGCATTAACATTATTGACTCAATATGTAAAACAAATTTAAATCAGAGATGAAACATATTCTTTATGCCCTTAATGGGACTTTTTTAATGTTACTCGTTCCGGCTTTATTTGTATTAGCATTACGACAATTAAGCCATGAAGCTAACCAAAAATTGGTAAATACATTTGGTTTTAATAGTCAAATTATTGCTGGCGGATTAGGAATTATTGTTCATGAACTTAGTCATTTGATTATGGCTATAATTTTTGGTCATCATATTAATGCGGTTAGTTTATTGCGCATCCCTAGTAATACCAATGATATGTCACTTGGCTATGTTAAACATACTTGGTCTCCTACATCTACTTATCAAAAGGTGGGTAATGCTTTTATTGGCATTGCACCTGTATTAGGATGCACCTTGCTGATTTACATAATCATGCGTACATTGAATGCACCTATTTCATTGGTTCAGAATCAGCTTACTACTCAGTTATTAAGTAATGGTAATGCACCTAACTGGAATTTCTTAACTCATAGTTGGATTTATATTTTTGAATTATTTCAGCTTAATTTTGATTCAATATGGCACTCAATTGTTGCTTTATTGCTAGTAATCAGTCTATGTTTTGGTGGATTCGATTTAAGCGAGGCTGATATAAGTAGTGGCAAATATGCTTTTTTAGGATTAATTGGTATAACCTTTATCATGCTTCTCTTAGTTTCTTTTCTAGGCTTTCACGCTGCATTATTACCGTTTTTAGTTAATATTACTGTCTGGATTTATTTGGTATTCATTATATCAATAGTAATTTTAGCAATAATTAATTTAATTATGTATATTTTAAATATTATTTTATAAAGGAGAAAATAATGGCAAAAGCGTTATTAGTTATCGACTATAGTAAAGACTTTGTAGCTGATGATGGAGCTCTTACTTGTGGCAAGCCTGCTCAAGCAATTGATCAACGTATTACAGAACTGTGTAAACAGTTTCTACAAAATAAAGATTGTGTGATTTTCCCGATGGACGCGCACTTAAAAAATGATCCATATCACCCTGAAACTAAATTATATCCACCGCATAATATTATTGGAACTGCTGGCCGTGAAGTATATGGTCAAACGGGTAAATGGTATTTAGAAAACAAAGATAATGATCATGTTTTATTAATGGATAAAAATCGTTATTCAGCTTTTCAAAATACTAATTTAGATAATTATTTACGTGAACGCCATATTCATGACCTGACACTAACTGGTGTTTGTACTGATATTTGTGTATTGCACACAGCGATTGCGGCATATAATTTAGACTATGAAATTACAATTCCACGTTCTGCTGTTGCTACTTTTACATCAAATGGCGATGAATGGGCAATGGCTCACTTTAAAAATGCATTAGGTGCGAATATTGCTGATTAATTTAATGGCCTGCATAATTTACTAAAGAGGTCAAAATGTATACAAATATTCGTAAGTTTAAAAAGGGCGGAAACTACCCGGAACAGCAAAATGGGCTACCACAAGCATTTTTTCATAATCCCAAGTATAAGAAGTTAAGCCCCGATGCATGATACCTATACATGATATTTACGATGAGAATGATTGATTCACAAACCAATGGATGGGTAGATGCTGACGGTAATATGTATATTATTTATTCTAATCAAGAGCTAATGGATGACATGCATTGCAATTCTTATACGGTGAAACGACTAAAGAAAGAATTGGTTAATCATGATTTGTTACTCGAAGAAGATGCTCCTGCAGGACATGATGATAGGTTATATCCTTTAAGAATTAATGAAAACGAAAAATGATAAAAGACATTGGTAAATACGGCCAATGTCTTTTATTTAGTATTAGTAAAGAAAATAACTAATGTATCCGCATCAGGATAAGGCTCTGAATGAACACTTAAGAAATTTTGCAATTTATGATTGTATTCAATATTATTTTCACTGTAAACACGAGGTTGCGGCTTTACTTGCAGTAGAAAACGAACAAGAAAATGAACATAACGTTAAAGTCCCTTTTGCTGACTTAATTTCTGAACATCTTAAGCAAATGATCGCACATAAAAGCCCAGTACTTAACCCCTTAAATTTGATTGGCAATATGAAATTTACCAAAAAAAGTTATGATCAGGCACTGGAACTTAATGATCACTGGTCGATTAGTAGTTGTCGGCATTTTGATGATAAGATGCGTAAATATGAATATTTTTGGGAGATAGTAACAGAGGACAATGAGTTAATTACATTATCTGTGCAATTTACTCGCTGGCAAATTATATCAATTAAATTTGATAGTGATTTTTCCCGTATTGAAAAAGATAGTGTTAGAATATTAGCTCTGTTTTACTTTATTAATGAGTATCTTGATGACGATCCATTTGATTTAACTAACCAGGCCGCTGAAGATCTACTTGAATTTTATAGTGACGCTTCTACCCAAAATGATGAGCCGATTATTTTGCGGGCAAGTATTGATAAGTATAATAACATCCCTAGTTTGACGTTTAAATTAGGAAAGAACAAGCATCTTTATAAAGTTAAAGATCTTAATCAACTAGTAGATGCATCCCGACACAGCTCTTCTCTAAAGCTAGGTAAATTTTTCAACGAGCCTATAAATCAGGCTAAAATGGATATTGATAGTCAACACTGGTTATCTTTTATTGAAAAAATTATAGATGCTCGTAATCTAAACGAAGAATTTTATTATAATTACAGTAGTCAGGTTGGTCGCATTACACTAGAGAACTCTGTGGCCGATGAAGTTAATGATTTACTTTATCAAGGCGTAAAGTTGTACTCAAATGAGCAGCCTATAGGATATACAACTGATCAACTAGATTTAAACATTAAAATTGAAACTCAAAAGTCATCTGCTTTAGTTAGTGTAGAGGATCTTCCAGTTTCTACTATAATTACTGGGAGTCATGCGTATTATGGCTATTACAAAGATGTATGGATCAAATATATAGGTCTTACGCCTGCTTCTTTGCATAATTTAGGATTGCAGCCTGGTGCTGAAATGCAATTTAGTAAAAAGACCGTTGCTAAGTTTGCACATAATATTTTGCCTAAATTTGAGCAAACAAAGTTTATATTAGTGTCTGGTACTGATGAGTTGAAAGCTATTTTGCCACCAGAGGCCCATTTTTTGTTTAAATTAGATTATCGTGTAGGCAGTATTTTATGTGTGGCTCGAGTACAGTATGGGGATGCACAATACGAGTTAAATCAAGGATATACTGAAGAGGACCGACGCGATGTTGAAAAAGAGACCGCAGCATGGAAGCACATTAATACATATTTTAGGGATTATCAGCATGGGCGGTATGTTTTATCCAATGAAGACTCGGATGTCGTACAAGCTTTTCTAGATGATGGTATCAATGAGTTGAAACGATTAGGCGAAGTACAAATTACAGCTAACTTTAGATCACTTTTAAAGGGAATAAAGATTAATTTGGATGTTGGAGTAGGTATCAACCTGACTAATGAATTATTAGATATCGATCTTGCTGATCAAAAGATGAGCTGGGAAGACATTCAAGCGGCTTTGAAAGCCTACCAAGAAAAGCGAAAATATTTTGTTTTAAAAAATGGAATGCTAGCTAAGGCAGAACAACCGACAATTGAACAATTGGCACAAACTTTGCATGATTTAGGTATTAGTTTTAAGGATTTCATTCACGGTAAATTACATTTACCAGCATATCGTGCCTTTTATTTTGCTAAGCAAATGAAAGCTGCTAATGCACTGCATTTCTCAACTAATGAATCCTTTAATACTCTGATTAATGATTTAGCTAAGAATCAGTTGAAGCAAAATCAAATACCAGTTAGTTTGCAAAATATTTTGCGTCCATATCAGAAGATAGGTTTTAATTGGCTAAGCACTATCGTTAATTATAAATTTGGCGGGCTACTTGCTGATGAGATGGGATTAGGTAAAACCTTGCAGATTATTAGTCTTCTTTTAGCTCGCAAAGAAAAAATGCAAAATCAGTTACCTAGCTTAATCGTTGCGCCTGCTTCTGTTATCTATAATTGGCAGGCAGAAGTTAAAAAGTTCGCACCTAGCCTTAATGTGGCTCTATTAGATGGCACTAAAAAAGAACGAGAGAGATTGCTTTTAGATGCTAAAAAGTATGATCTGCTAATCAGTTCATATCAATCGCTTAATCGAGATCTAGAAGCGTACCAAAATCTAATTTTTGATGTAGAAGTAATTGATGAAGCACAAAATATTAAGAATCAGCAATCAGTTACCGCCAAGACAGTCAAAGTCATTAAAGCGCATCATAAACTAGCTCTAACAGGAACACCGATTGAAAATAAATTGAGCGAGTTATGGAGTATTTTTGATTACTTAATGCCAGGTTTTTTAGGTTCATATCCTGACTTTAGGAAAAAGTATGAATTACCGATTGTTAAAGAGCAAGATAAAGAAGCAGAAGATCAATTAGCTAATATGGTAATACCCTTTATCTTGCGGCGTCTAAAAAAAGATGTGCTACGTGACTTACCTGACAAAGATGAAGAAATTGTGCCTGTTAAAATGAATAAGAAACAAGCTGATTTGTATAATATGCAGACGCAAAAGATTATCGTTCAATTAAATGGACAGGGGGATGAAGACTTTAAGAGATCACGTTTTCAAATTTTGGCTCAGATTACTAAATTACGTGAAATTTGTTGTGATCCTCATTTGCTTTATGAAAACTATCACGGCAAGTCTAATAAATTAATTGCTACAATTGAGTTGATTAAGAATAATCTAGCAAATGGACATAAAATTTTATTGTTTTCACAGTTCACAGCTATGCTAGATATTTTGCATGAAAACCTTGCCAGATTAAGACTACCTTTATTTACTATTACTGGATCAACACCTAAAACTAAGCGTCAAGAACAAGTTCAAAAGTTTAATCAAATGGCTCAACCAGGGGTCTTTTTGATTTCATTAAAAGCAGGCGGAACAGGCATTAACTTGACTGGTGCTGATGTTGTAATTCATTATGATCCTTGGTGGAACTTGGCCGCAGAAAAACAGGCGACGGATCGAGCTCATAGAATTGGTCAAAAGCATTCTGTTAAGATTTATAAGATGGTTACAGAAGACAGTATTGAAGAGAGAATCATTGCTTTACAGCAAAAGAAAGCAGAATTAGCTGATATAATTTTGCAAAATGATCAGATTGCTGATGCAACAATGAGTAAAGACGATTTAATTAAGATTTTGAAATAAATAGATCATTATAATAAAATAAAAATATTTGTTTGTACTTGCGAACTTTTGTTTGCAAAAGTATAATATTTAGGTAAACAAAAACCAACAAGCTAAATGCTTGCTGGTTTTATAATTTTAGTTTGAGTTAGTATGTTTCTTTTTATACCAATACACTAGACCGAATGGAACCAGATTCTCTTGGTGATGTTCGATTCGAATAATATTGCTTCGGTGACTCCAGTAAATTAAGATTACGAGCAATCCACTGATAATGCTCAAGGCAAGATCGTGGAAAAAGAATGAAGCAATAAAGATTAGAACTACTGAGATCAAACTAGTTAATGAAACCATACTTGTAATAAATAAGATAGGGAAGAAGATTAACGCACAGATCAAGAAAAAATGGACATTATATCCTAGTAAAAATCCAGCGGAAGTTGCTACTGCCTTGCCTCCTTTGAACTTTAAAAAGACAGGAAAAGCATGGCCTAAAATTGCAGCTAAGCCAAAAATCAAGCAAAGATAATGTGGTCCTAGTTTAAAAATTATTGGTAATACTGTAGCAAAAGTTCCTTTGAGAAAATCTACTATAAAGACAATGATTCCAGCAGCTGGTCCTAATACTCTAAAGGTATTAGTCGTTCCGATATTTCCTGATCCGTATTTCCTAATATCTTTATGAAAAAAGATATTACCCACTAACACACCTGTTGGGAATGATCCAATCAAGTATGCTAAAATAAACAACGATGCAAATTTTAATGCAAACATATTTAACAACACTCCTATTAATCTATCGCTATTTTAGCAAAGATTATCTTTTAAATATATGGTGCTGGTTAAATTAATGAACAAGTGGAGGAATTTTAGTGGCAAAAGCTAATACTTATGATGATTCTTCAATTCAAATTTTACATGGCCTAGAAGCCGTTCGTAAAAGACCTGGTATGTATATTGGTTCAACTGATATTCATGGTCTTAATCAATTAGTGTATGAAATCGTCGATAACTCTGTCGACGAAGCCATGGCTGGTTTTGGTAAAGAAATTGATGTAACCATTCATTCAGATAATAGTGTTACTGTAAGAGACTTTGGGCGTGGTATGCCGACAGGAATGCACAAATCGGGTAAGCCCACAATTGAAGTTATTTTAACTGTATTACATGCTGGTGGTAAGTTTACTGAACAAAATTATAAAACTTCAGGCGGGTTGCATGGCGTAGGTTCATCCGTTGTTAATGCACTTTCAAGTTATATGAAGGTTAGAGTCGTTCGCGATGGTAAAGCTTATGAAGAAGAATTTAAAGATGGTGGGCATCCGGTAGGTACATTAAAGTGTGTAGGAAAGACAAAAGAGCCAACAGGGACTACCATTACGTTTAAGCCAGATGAGACTATCTTTTCAACCACGAAGTATAAGTATGAGACAATTCAGGAGAGAATTCGTGAATCTGCTTTTCTACTTAAAGGGGTTAAATTTGTCTTAAGAGATGAGCGTGAGCCAGAACATCATGATGTTTTTCAGTATGATGATGGAATTAAATCATTTGTTAAGTATTTAAACGAAGGTAAAGGCACAATTAGTGATGTCTTTTATTTTGAGGGCAAGCAAGATGGCATGGAAATTGAATTTTCAGGTCAATATAGTGATGGATATTCAGAAAATTTAGTTTCATTTGTTAACAATGTTAGAACTGGTGATGGTGGTACCCATGAGTCAGGTGCTCGTAGTGGATTTACACGTGCATTTAACGATTATGCTAAAAAGCAGGGTCTACTAGGTAAAAAAGATAAAAATATTGATGGTTCTGATTATCGTGAAGGGCTTAGCGCGGTTTTATCTGTTAAAATCCCTGAAGAATTACTTGAATTTGAAGGACAGACTAAGGGTAAATTAGGTACTCCACAAGCACGTTCTGCTGTAGATTCACTTGTTTATGAGAAAATGTCTTACTATTTAATGGAAAATGGTGAGCTGGCTCAGGAACTAGTTAAGAAGGCTCAAAGGGCTAGGGATGCACGTGAAGCAGCTAAAAAGGCACGTGATGAAAGCAGAAATGGTAAAAAGAGACGAAAAAAAGAAGTTTTGTCTGGTAAATTAACGCCAGCTCAATCACGAAATCCTAAAAAGAATGAATTATTCTTGGTCGAAGGTGATTCAGCTGGTGGATCTGCTAAGCAAGGTAGAGACAGAAGATTTCAAGCAATTTTGCCTCTTCGTGGTAAAGTATTAAATACTCAAAAGGCAAAATTGCAGGATATCTTTAAAAACGAAGAAATTAATACTATGATTTATACCATTGGTGCTGGTGTAGGAACCGAGTTTAATGTTGATGACTCTAATTATGATAAAGTCATTATCATGACTGACGCCGACGATGATGGTGCTCACATTCAGATCTTGCTATTAACATTCTTTTATCGTTATATGCGGCCGATGATTGAACACGGAAAAGTTTATATTGCTCTGCCACCGCTTTATCGCTTACAAAAAGGTCAAGGCAAAAAGACGCAAGTTCAATATGCATGGACTGATGAAGAACTAGCTGATGATGAAAAGAAAATGGGACGTGGCTATTCGCTGCAGCGATTCAAAGGTTTAGGTGAAATGAACGCGGAACAGCTATGGGCTACTACTATGGATCCTCAATCGAGAATGTTAATCAGAGTTAAAATTGACGATGCTGCTCTTGCTGAGAGACGAGTTACTACCTTAATGGGTGATAAAGTAGCCGCAAGAAGAAAGTGGATTGAAGAAAATGTTAAATTCAGAATGGGCGAAGACGGCTCAATTCTAGAATCCGAAGATGAATAAAAGAAGGTTTTAAATTTAATGGCCACAAAAGAACGAATTCGAGAAATGCCACTTGAACAAGTAATGGGTGAACGTTTTGGACGATATTCAAAATATATTATTCAAGAACGTGCTTTGCCTGATATTCGAGATGGCTTAAAGCCAGTTCAGCGGCGTATCCTTTATGCAATGTATCAAGATAGTAATACTTATGATAAACCATTTAAAAAGGCTGCTAAGGCTGTCGGTAATATCATGGGTAACTTTCACCCTCACGGTGACAGCTCAATCTATGGGGCTTTAGTGCACTTATCACAAGACTGGAAGATGCGCGAACCGTTAGTTGAAATGCATGGTAACAATGGTTCAATGGATGGTGATGGCCCAGCAGCTATGCGTTATACGGAATCCCGCTTAAGCAAAATCTCTAATATGCTTTTGCAAGATATTGATAAGCAAACCGTAAACATGGTGCTTAACTTTGACGATACTGAGTATGAACCTACAGTCTTACCTGCACGCTTTCCTAACTTATTAGTTAATGGATCAACTGGGATCTCATCTGGTTACGCTACAGAGATTCCACCACATAACTTAGGTGAAGTGATTGATGCAACAATTTATTTATTGAAACATCCTGATGCTTCTCTTGAAGATTTGATGAAATATGTAAAAGGCCCTGACTTTCCAACTGGTGCTATTGTTATGGGGACTAAGGGAATTAAGGAAGCATATAAGACAGGACGTGGTAGAATTCAAGTCCGTGCCAAAACCACTATTCAAGAAATTCGTGGGCATAGGCAAGAAATTGTTGCTACGGAAATTCCATTCGATGTTAACAAAGCACTATTAGTAAAAAAGATAGATGAAATCCGTCTGAATAAAGAAATTGATGGAATCGCAGAAGTTCGTGATGAAACTGACCGCCATGGTTTGTCAATTGTGATTGAATTGAAAAAAGATGCTGATGCGCAGAATATTTTAAATTATTTATTTAAAAATACTGACTTACAAGTATCTTATAACTTCAACATGGTCGCTATTGATCACATGACTCCTGTTCAAGTTGGGCTAAAACGAATTTTAGCTTCTTATTTAGAACATGAAGAAGACGTTGTAACTAAACGTACGAAATTTGACTTAGATAAGGCAGAAGCTAGATTAGAGATTATTCAGGGCTTGATTCATGCCATGGATATTTTGGATCAAGTAATTAAAACCATCCGCGCTTCTAAAAATAAAGCCGATGCTAAGAAGAATTTAATAGCTAAGTATAAATTTACTGAAAAACAAGCTGAAGCAATTGTTTCTTTACAACTTTATCGTTTAACTAATACGGATGTTAATGAATTAATTGCTGAACAAGACAAGTTAAATAAATTGGCCGAAAAATACCGTAAATTATTATCAGATCGTGCAACTTTAGAAAAAGAAATTATTAAAGAGTTAAATGCAGTCAAGAAAGAATTTGCTAATCCACGTCGAACTCAAATTTCAGAAGAAAGTGCTAAAGTTGAAATTGATGAAAAAGCCTTAGTTGCTGATGAACAGGTTAGAGTACTAATTAGTCGAGATGGCTATTTAAAGCGTTCATCTTTACGTTCATATCAGTCAACTAATGATGATGACAATGGTTTACCAGATGGTGACAAAGTAGTTTATGAAAACACACTATCTACCCTGACTAACTTGTATTTATTTACCAATAAGGGGAATGTCATTTATCGTCCAGTACATGAACTAATTGAAACCAAATGGAAAGAAACAGGACAACACCTATCACAAGAAATTGGATTAGACAGTGATGAGCAAATTATTCGCGTCTTTGTATTTGATAAATTGAATACTGATTGCAACTTTATTCTGGCTACTAATGACGGTTATATCAAACAATTGGAGTTAGCTAACTTACAGCCGACGAGAACTTATAAGTCACGTGCAATGACAGCTATCAAGTTAAAGGGCAAGGATAGTTATGTGGTTGGGGTAGATTTGATCAAATCAGATAATCATAAGGAAATCACATTATTTACTCATCGCGCCTATGCAATTAGATATGATGTTAGCGAGATACCAACTTCAGGAGCTAAAGCAGTAGGTGTTAAATCTGCTAACTTGAAAGATGACGATTATATCGTAAATTATGTCCTAGTTGATTCTAAGTATGTTGATTTAATGCATGTTGGGCTAATTACTCAACGTGGGGCATTTAAGCAATTCAAACTTAAACTAGTTAATAAAGTTTCTAGAGCCAAGCGAGGGGTACTAGTACTGCGGGAATTGAAGAATAAACCGCATAGAATTGTTGCTCTAATGCCATATGCTCAAGATCATTTGTTACATGTCACTACTTCTAGTGACCGTCATGTAAATATTAAAACTACGGATTATCCATTAGGCGATCGTTATTCTAACGGCTCATTTGTTATTGATACTACCGTTGATGGGACGCCTGTAAGTATTGAATTGGGAAGACCCATTAGTAGTCAAAATTAAGATTTGAGTTTAACTAAAACAATATATTAATTTTTAAAAACAGTGTTAAGACATATGTTTTGACACTGTTTTGTTTTGGATAGATAATAGCAGTGTTATGGGACATGGCTTATCGTAAAATAATATTTTAGGAAAGAGATAATCGTTATGTCTAAAAGTGATACTATTTTATCGGCTAAATCATTGCGTTATTTTTTACAATTGATTGAGACGATGAATTATACCCAAGCTGCACAAATTTTAGGTATTACTCAACCGGCTTTAACTCAGCAAGTAAAAAAATTGGAACGCGCTATTGGTGCTCCATTATTTGGACAAATGGGGAAGAAGTTATACCTAACCGAAGCTGGTAAAGAAATGGAAGCAGCAGCGATAGAGTTGCTAAATACCATTAATGGTGTTATTAGTGACATTCAAGAATATACCCAGTCAGATAAAGGCAATATTTCAATTGGTATTCTAGAGTCCGTACATGTTGATCTTTTCTACCAATTTTTACGTTACTTCAATAAAAAGTATCCAGAAGTAACTTTTACCGTTGATTACTTTGACCGCAAAGAGCTATGGCACAGACTTGATTCCAATATGATTGATATGGCGATTATGTATATGCCAGATACTACTAATAAAACAGGAGCTAATTTCCGTCATCAATACAATCATCGTGATATTTGCCCTGAGCATATTGTTGTACTGACTCACAAGGATAATGTGGAAGCAGGAGGGACATATTCTGTTACTCGTTTTGGCAACAGAAAGTGGGTTGCATATCCGGAGAATTACTACTTATCAAGATTAATGCGACTTAACTTTAGTAAAAAGATTGATCTCGTTACTCCGTTTAAAATTGCATCTACTAAGGAAATGATCAAAATTGCAGAAAATACTGATCTTGATACTTATGTAGATCAGACTTACTATGATGCGCATAAGGATGAGATTAATTTGACTCCTGTTTATATTAAAAATATGCCTGAGTTTACGACTGCTTGTGTTTATCGTAGAGGAAAATTAGATGTTCCTAGGATGAAGAAATTACTAACGGAATTACAGATTTTCTTAGACAATAACTTGGATAGGAACAATAATTTTAGTAAACTATTAAGTGAAGAAATTAAATAAAATAATTAGAAAAAGAGGCAATTTATTTAATGGAAAAAGAATTTGTTTTTGGACACCAAAATCCAGATACTGATGCAATTGGCACTGCTATTGCATTTTCATATTTGCAAAACAAGTTAGGTTACAACACTGAAGCCGTTGCCTTGGGTGAGCCTAATGATGAAACTGCATATGCTCTTAAAAAATTCGGCTTTAAAGCACCTCGTGTAATTAAAGAAGCTGCTCCAGAAGTTAAATCTGTTATGTTGGTTGACCACAATGAACCACAACAAAGTGTTTCAGATATTGACAAAGTTAAGGTTACTCATGTTGTGGATCACCATAGAATAATGAATTTTAATACCGCTGATCCATTATATTACCGTGCAGAACCTGTAGGCTGTACTTCAACCATTGTTTGGAGAATGTTCAATGAATTTGGCATTGAAATTCCAGAAAACTACGCTGGTTTAATGCTTTCAGCTATTATTTCAGATACTTTACTTCTTAAATCACCAACTACTACAGATAAGGATAAAAAGGCTGTAGAAGCATTGGCTAAGATTGCTGGCGTAGATTACAAGGAATACGGCTTAGCAATGCTTAAGGCTGGTACTAACATCAGTGACAAGTCAGAAGAAGAATTGATTGATTTAGATGCCAAGAGCTTTGAATTAAATGGTCACAACGTCCGTGTTGCACAAATCAATGTTGTTGACTTACCTGAAGCGTTAGAACGTAAGGAAGCCTTTTTAAAGGCAATGGATGCTTCATCTAAGGATAATGGTTATGATATGTTTATGCTTTTAATTACTAACATTCTTGACTCAGATTCAGAAGCTTTAGTTGTTGGCTCTGATGAGACTAAGTCATTATTCGAAAAAGCATTTAATAAGCAACTTAGTGATTCAGAAGTTAAATTACCTGGTGTAGTATCACGTAAGAAGCAGGTTGTTCCACCTCTTACTGATGCTTTTAATGCTTAAAAGTAATGATGTAAAAAATAGGAGGTAGGGTTAACTGCCTCTTATTTTTTACCTAAAAATTAAAACTGATTTTAGGAGAAAAATATTGAAATATCCACAATTAAATTTAGAAAATCAACAGGGACCAACAGCTGTATTGAAAACCAATCAAGGTGAAATAAAAATTCAACTTTTTCCAGAACAAGCTCCAATGACGGTTGAAAATTTTATTCGTTTAGCTCAAAAAGGCTATTATGATGGTACTATTTTTCACCGCGTAATTAGCGACTTTATGATTCAAGGTGGAGATCCTGAAGGAAATGGCACTGGTGGTGAAAGCATTTGGGGGCATCCATTTGAAGATGAACTTTCACGAGAACTTTTTAATATTCGCGGAGCATTATCGATGGCTAATTCAGGCCCTAACACTAATGGTAGTCAATTTTTTATCGTTCAAAACAAGAATATGCCTAAGCGTTACATAAAACAGATGGAACCCGCAGGCTATCCAAAGGAAATTATTCATGCTTATAAGCAAGGCGGAACTCCATGGCTTGACGGTCGTCATACGGTCTTTGGACAAGTAATTACAGGCATGGATGTAGTTGATAAAATTGCTAAGTCGAAAAAAGATAAAATGGATAAACCACTAGAAGATATAACTATTGAGTCGATCCAAGTCCAAGGATCAAAGTTTGATGACTAACAAAAACGTGCTGTTTTTTCGGAATAAACAGCACGTTTTTGTTAATTATTCATTTCTTTTAGAAGGGTGATCAAAGACTTACATACGCGTTCAGCCTTAGGTTCTGGTAATTTTCTTAATTCGTTAATAACTTTTTTCATGAAAACGGGTGTATTGTTATCATGAATTTTTTCAGGCTTGATTTTTTTAGCACGATAGGCATTGTTAATGATATCGGGTGTAGTAGTATTCAAAGCTTTGGCAATAGAATCAAGCTTCTGAATACTAATGTTTTGGTCCTTAGTCCTTTCCACACGTGAAATAAAATTTACAGAAAGATCACTTAGCTCAGCCAAATCTTCCTGTGTTAGTTTCTGTTCACGTCTTCTACGAGAAATTTCTTCTCCTAAATTAATATTCACAAGCATTCGATCCTTTCAAGTAACTTATAGTCTATTATAGCCTATATAAAATTATGTAAAAAATGAATAGACTATTTTAATATTCTCAACATACACTTATATTAAATAATAAGAAATTATATTTGTTTATAAATGTACATTTTTAGCGTAATCAGTGCTATTAGGGAGACTGTAAAATAGTTTGTGTAAGGATGAATGATTCCTTAAATTTATTTCTTTAAACATTAGAAAAAGGAGTTCCTTTCTCGTATGATTGGTTTGAACAAAAAAACACATACAGAAAGAAGAACTCCTTCATGAATGATTTTACCAAAGATTTTGCTCAAGCTCTATTCAATCCAGACAAAATAAATGATTTATTGCGCAAAGAGCTACAACAGGCTGTTAA
>NZ_PCYU01000099.1:0-288 GCF_002553775.1 Lactobacillus sp. UMNPBX16 | reverse complement strand
TTCTTAATATGAATTATACATAACTGTCAGTTACTCATCAAGATGTTATGACTAACAAAGGTTTCTGAACCTTTAATTCTTTTCTTTCCTTGTTTTTTCAAGTTGCCGAGCCAATTCAATCTGAAGGTGTATTACCGTTTGTAGGGAATCTAGATGAGGGTGGTTCTTCCTTCTTTCCTAATTGCTCAAGAAAGCTAGTTAAAAATGGGTCTTTCGAATCTACCCTTATGCACGTCGCTATTGGTGGAGTACACACCAATATCAGAGTGTCCTATGCGCGTTTTCGTT
>NZ_PCYU01000098.1:0-654 GCF_002553775.1 Lactobacillus sp. UMNPBX16 | reverse complement strand
CTGAAATAATTCTCATTTTAGTTGATTCTCACTTTTTTCTTGTTCAAGTTGCAATTTCTTTTCTGCTTTTTGGGCCATCTCAGCTAATTGATTTTCAATATGTTGGCTATCCAAATTTACTTCTTCTTCAGCTGAAATTTCGACATGATTAACAAAATCCAAATGAGCAATTTGTCCTTTGATTTCATTGCATTCGTTGCGATTAACATAAAGAACACAATATTTCATTTTTTTAGAAAAATAAACAATGTCACCAAAATGGCGCAACTTATATTGATCACTAACTGATTTTAAATAAATAATCAATGCTACCCTTTTAATTAAGTGGGTACTTTCAATTTCTTTATTGATACTCATGCAACTGTTTCATCCTTTTCTTGTAACATTTTTTCATTTGCTGAAACGTTCAGTACTAAACCAATCGCAGCAGTCAAGACAATCATTGATGAACCACCATATGAAATAAATGGCAGCGTAACCCCCGTAATCGGCAACAATCCTAGTACTGCACCGATATTAAAGAATGCTTCTGTAAAAATAATAGTCGTCACGCCAAAGCAAATTAATGCGTCGAATTGAGAAACCGCGTGAACCCCAACTTCCATAATCTGCCACATCAAATAAAAGAGTAATCCAACCAATAAAATTGTCAGA
>NZ_PCYU01000097.1:0-346 GCF_002553775.1 Lactobacillus sp. UMNPBX16 | reverse complement strand
GATTTATACTATTACTGATAGGGGGATTTAATATGTTTGGCAAAAAGAAAGATCAAGATTCGGAACTTTCACCAGATATTATGGATTTTAAAAATGCACTTGAAGAGGTACGTTTTACACCTGAGGTTGAGCATGATGTAGAATTAATTAAAATGTTTGATGAAGCAATCGACAAGGCGGAAAAAGGTGAAGCTGTTCAAACTATTTATGCCAGACTAAGCTATCAAATTACTCAGTATATTCAGACACACCATTTTAGAGCGCCAAAGCCAGTTAGTGAATTTATTCATGGAAGTACAGGAAGTGTGACAACGGGATTAACTTCGATTCCAGTTTCTTGGAATAC
>NZ_PCYU01000096.1:0-291 GCF_002553775.1 Lactobacillus sp. UMNPBX16 | reverse complement strand
TTTCACCGAAAATAGCGTGCAGTAATCTTTCTGCAGCAGATAATTCAGTTACACCCTTATGAGTTACCTTACCTACCAAAATGTCGCCATCGTGGACTTCTGCACCAACACGAACGATACCATCAGCATCAAGATCCTTCAAAGCATCCTCACCAATATTAGGAAGTTCTCTAGTAATTTCTTCTGGACCTAACTTAGTGTCACGAGCTTCTGATTCATAATCTTCAATACTGATTGAAGTATAAACATCATCCTTACCTAATCGTTCAGAAAGCATGATAGCATCTTCAT
>NZ_PCYU01000095.1:0-280 GCF_002553775.1 Lactobacillus sp. UMNPBX16 | reverse complement strand
CACTACCTTTAGTTGTTTTTTCATCGGCGCAAATTCAATACTGATATCTCGGACGTGAATATTTATGGCAACGGTTTAGATAACACAAAGACTGATAAAGTCATCTCTGTTGTTTCCGCAAAAAGCATTCGCTAGATCCTTACTCCAAAGGCACATGGTTATCAAGAAGTAGAAGGACGCGGTAGAAATGACGCTGAACAGAGTTGGATGCATGACAATCCGTTTGTAATCGGTATGATTGACAAGTTTATTAAATTAAAAAAGTAGTTTAATACTGGAG
>NZ_PCYU01000094.1:0-285 GCF_002553775.1 Lactobacillus sp. UMNPBX16 | reverse complement strand
ATCATTTTTAAGATTCCAATATTTTTTATCTTTAAACTTCTTGTCTACTACCTTTTCAGGTTAAACAATTCCCCTAGATCGTCTATAAATCTGCATTCCAACATCATATTAGGCCAGCCGACCGCCTTTAACAATCTTCTTAGGTCTATCACTTGTTTTAGTAAAATCTCCCTCAAGATTGTCCAAATCAACATTTGTTAAATAAGCCATTAAATATGCTGAAACGTTGTCGGAGTCACTTAATCGTTTAGTCTTGGTGATCCCTTGCCCACATTTTTCAGCTAC
>NZ_PCYU01000093.1:0-1098 GCF_002553775.1 Lactobacillus sp. UMNPBX16 | reverse complement strand
GTCTTACCGTGGTCAACGTGGGCAATGATCGCAATGTTTCTTAGATCGTCTCTTCTTTTTTCTGACAAAAGTATTCCTCCCCACTCTTCAATAAAAAAACTGTGACTCTGTCACAGTTTCGGTAACGCATTAGCGCCTTATCGAAGTGCTTTTCTTAAATCTGTATAGTTACGTTAGTGAATTTTACCACCTAACTGCATACGGGTCAACGCTTAACAATCAAGTTAACCCTGGATTTTTTTATGCAAAAACAAGCAAAAACTATTAAACTATGGTAAAAATATAATGTAGATAATAATTTTTAAAAAGGAGTAATTATTTTGATCTTAATGAAAGATATCGTACGTGACGGTGATCCCGTCTTACGTCAAGTTGCCAAGCCTTTAACATTTCCACTTAGTGATCACTATAAAAAATTAGCTGATGATATGATGCAATACTTAATTGATTCACAAGATCCTAAGATTGCTGAAAAGCACCAATTAAGAGCAGGCGTTGGCCTAGCCGCACCTCAAGTAGGTGAAGGTGTACAAATGGCTGCACTTTTAGTTCCTGATGATCAAGGCAAAATTATCTTTAAAGAAGTTTATGTTAACCCAGAGATTGTCTCTGAATCTGTTCGTCAAGCTTGTCTTAGCGAAGGTGAAGGTTGCCTTAGTGTTGATGAAGTTATTAATGGTTACGTTCCCCGCCCTGATAAATTAACCATTCATTACTACACCGTTGACGGTGAAGAAAAAACCATTCGCTTAAAGGATTACCCAGCAATTGTTTCTTCTCATGAAATTGATCACTTAAATGGTCACTTGTTCTATGACCGCATTAATAAGCAGGATCCATTCGCACTTAAAGAAGATACAGTCGTAATTTCTTAATTGTTATTTAACCAAAACAAAAGCCTGCATCTGCAGGCTTTTTTGTATAAAAAAAGTCACTGGTTAACTAGGCCAGTGACTCATACATTGGGAATTAAGAAGATTGAAGAGACTTCTTATAACGAGCAAATGAATTTATTAATCATTTACTACATGATTATCGTACAACTGATGTTATTTTACGTCAATAACATTGACCAAATTTGAGACTGTAAAATAGTTT
>NZ_PCYU01000092.1:0-979 GCF_002553775.1 Lactobacillus sp. UMNPBX16 | reverse complement strand
AAACTATTTTACAGTCTCGTAAAAAAGCTTTTATGGTTAAATAGTCATAATTTGTTGAATAAATCTATAGGTTCGAATATAATTACTCCTTCTGCTAATTTTAGTTATGTTAAAAAAGTAGAAGAAGAAGGCGACTTCTTATTCGAAAATTGGGCACAAAAGTGGGTAGATCAAGAGTATGATAGGACTCAAGAAGCGGAAGAAAATTCCACACTAGTGGAGGCTTTTCCAGATTTTCCTAATACAAAGCAAAGATTCTTTATCGATAGATATCATTTTAAAGACATGTTAGAGAGCTTAAATGATAGTCAGTTTGAAGATGAATTTAATCAATGCCTTTTTGCTTACGAGAATGAAAAGTGGTTTTTATGTGCTACAGGTCTAGGCAGTTGCTTAGAGCACTTAATGTTAATTATTCTTACAAACTATGATAAGAATGGTTTTAGAAATGAAAAAAACAGAGGAATATTTCATGGATTTCCAAAAAATCCAACTGCTCAGGATTATGTGAGATTATTTACAAAAAATCCCATTAAAATTACCTCAAGACAGGCTACTTTTATTAATTTACTATATATGGCACGAAATTCTGTAGATCATCATAATACTGGTAAAACACAAAAGAATCTTTGTGATCTTTTGTTAGACGGTATATCTGATATGTACAATGACTATTATTCAAGTAGTGTATTATATAAGTCCACATCCAAAGAAGATGAATAAAAAATACTTATTTAATTAATTGATTAAATGAAAAGTTTTCCGTTATTTGCAAAAGATAACAAGAGACTGTCAAATCTTTTGTGTAAATAGATCTTTCTCGTAAATTGATTTTTTAATTATTTATTTAATCAAAGTAGGATTCTAAGGTGTCCTGAACCTGACCGAAGCCTTTATGAATTCGATTGAAATAACGGTCATTGTAGCTCATTGCCTGAATACCAATAAAAGCATCAAGCGACTGTTCAGTTGGAAACTC
>NZ_PCYU01000091.1:0-917 GCF_002553775.1 Lactobacillus sp. UMNPBX16 | reverse complement strand
TTGTTCTTCGTTCGGGTTCTATGTGTTTTTATGAAATATTTATTCTGATTGTAGCAATTACATTAGTAGAATCTGCTTTCAATTATAGAAATATCACCTTAACTCGTTAAAAACTTTATAAATCTCGAACTATATTTTTAAAGGTAAGCAAAAAATATTTTTATTTTTTGTTATTAAGCTGTATTTTCTGCCAAAATAATATTTAATTTATCATTTTCACTAATAACAAGCCACAATTTAAAAACTATTTTTCAAATTTCTCTTATGTTGCTGTAATTCATAGTTACCTTTGTGCGACATATTGACACATATTAACCACTTCAGAATGAATTTCCTAGATCTTGGTACTTAGATAGAGGCATGCTTGTCATCTGTTCACTTAGAACAAATAGTCAACACAGCGCGCTCCAACATACGAGATCAATTAAAAGTCCCTGTCATCTGCTTTGCACACATAGTTTTGTTATAGCTGTTTATCTAAATTCAGGTCAATACGAATTGTCTGAGCGGTTTAATTATATTTTAGAAGTAAAAAATAGCATTGCTACCTAATTACAAGGAGATACAGTAATAATTACCAGTTATTTTTTCAATCTCAACCGTACTAATTCTGATCAGAATTTTGTTAACTCATTTTTGTATAATTAGCCTACTACAATCAGAACCCCAACAGATTCCTAGATATAGATTGCTTACCTAATTTTACTGTCGTTGAATATTTATAATAATCTATCTATAAGATTTTTATGCACTTAAAAAGAGAGCATAGCCTCCGTAATCAATTCAATTAAGCTTGTTAGGAGTTTTACTATGTCTTCTATTAATGATTATATTAAATTTGACCCTCAAGTCATGCTTACTTAGCCTAATTAACCTTTTAACATACCCAAAAAGCACAAAAAAAGGAAGCCTTCCGC
>NZ_PCYU01000090.1:0-321 GCF_002553775.1 Lactobacillus sp. UMNPBX16 | reverse complement strand
AGAAAATAAGGTAAATTAATAAAGTCGCTTCGAGAGATGCGACGAGAGCTTAAAAACAGACATGTAAGGAAAGAAAACAAATAAAAAGAAAAAAGTACTTGCAAAGAAGTAAATAAGCTGGTAATATATTTAAATGTCGTCAGGCAAAAGCAGAAAAAGCTTGAGCAAGACGAAAAAACAAATCAAAAAAGTTCTTGACAAAGAAATGATGGTTTGATAAAATATAAAAGCTGTCTGCTTTACAAAAAGCAAGACAGAGGTAGTACTTTGAAAACTGAACAAAGTTTCGCTAAAAGTGTGCGGGTGTAAAAACCCAAACAA